>JBAZHM010000107.1:0-4224 GCA_041652355.1 Candidatus Micrarchaeia archaeon
CAAAACGAGCTGCTGGCAAATTCATTCCGTTTTGCCTATGGCGCAACCGAACTTAGACCTGCTTGTCTTTCGGTTCGCCATCGTGTAGTTGTGCGTTCCTGATGGCTGGCTTTGCTGGATTGAAGTAAAGAGCCACTTGTCCGGAGCGTACTTGTTCAGGTTCGAATAGTACTGCTGCTTAATCTCGGATGCGGAAAGCGAGCGGTTCCAAATACACCGTTTGTGCGGCAATATAACCCGCAATCAACATAGCTATTTGCGTATTGTTTATAAATATTCGTGTGCTTGTAGTTGTTATGGATTTCGAGGCAATCACATTCCAAAACCCCCAGTGGACAGGCGAAAAGTTCAGCACCCCCAAGTTTAAGCGCGGGGTTTTCGCCAAGCTAAAAGACTCGCTGAAAAACCGCATGGCAGTATCCGTGTGCGGCATGCGCCGGACGGGAAAGTCAACGGCCCTGAAACAACTTGCCAATCACCTTGTTGAAAACGGCACGAATCCGGCCAACACGCTCTATTACTCGTTCGACGTGCAAAACGGCTCGCCCCTGGAAGTATACCGCGAATGGACCGAAAAGTTTTCGATTGGCAAGACCGACGTACACTACGTCTTCTTCGATGAAATCCAGAACGTCAAGGACTGGGGAGCAAAAATCAAGGTCATCTACGACAACACCAACGCCAAGATATTCCTCTCCGGCTCAGCGGGACTGCTTGTCCGCAAAGGACAGGAAAGCCTGGCCGGCAGGGTGCTTGAACTTTCGCTTGACCCGCTTGGATTTACGGAATACTGCTCGCTCAAAAATACGGAGCTACAGGGAATGGAATGGGAATTATACCGCCAATACATCCACGCACAGTTGCCCGAACTAGTCACAACGGGCGTATCCTCCAAGGAATACATAGGGTCGCTCATCCAGAAAGTCACCCGCGAGGACCTCGCAAGGTACTTCGACGCACCGGACGCTGGCCTGGCTGAGACGCTGTTCCGGATGGTGGCTAGGCAACCAGGCCAAATCATGGACTACTCTAGCCTTGGCCGCGAACTGGGATACAACCGCGAGACCATAGCGCGGTACCTGGATGCGCTGGAAAACTCTTTTCTCGTGCGGAAAATATACAACTATTCCGGGAACACGCGCAAGACCGAAAAATCATCCAAAAAATTCTACCCCTACTGCGCCAACCTCTGCGACTACGTCTCGCCCCTTTTGGCGGACTTTTCACTCGTAGCCGAGACGGACGTGGCATTCCAGACCGGCGCCCAGTTTTTTTACAACAAGAACGGGACGGAAATTGACTTCCTTTGCGGCCACGAAGCCCTTGAATATGCAGTCGAGGTCAAGACAAAAAACGACGTCGACAAGCGCGACATCCGCACACTCATCTCAAACCCCGTCCGCATGCCCAAACTCGCGGTCGTGACGGCACAAGGGGCGAACGTGCGCATCCCAAAGGAAATCAGCAACATACCCCTTTACAAGGCAGGGAAAATAACCGGCAAACAGTAAGAATACTTCCAGGCTGCACGGCCCAGAATATTAACACCCCTATTCCCCTAAACTCGTCAGCTTGCCAACACAGTCTCACTAACTTACCACAACAGTCCCCTGCCTGCGTCGAATTGTAGACCGTGTTGCCGTTGTCCACGTAAATAGTGTAGTTGTGCATGTGCCTGACGGCTGGCTTTGCTGGATTGTTGTGAAGACCCGCTTGTCCGGAGCATACTTGTTGAGATTCAAATATTAGTGCCCTAAAAGCCATTTCCAGAGGGGAACGAAATGGATTTTCTTCCCGTCGGTCTTCTCTTCTGACTCGTAATTCCATGTGATGACAGCCAGGTTGTCGCACCTTAATGCAACGCTTGCTTTTACCAGTGACGAAATCTCCCTTCCTCTTATTTCGTCTTTGCCATTCGCATAACTGACCTGGATCAGCTGGGTGATGATTTTTTCTTTTTTTATTATAAAGTCAACTTCGTTCTGCCGGGCGTCCTTCCAGTAGTAAACCTCAATGGCGTTCTCTTGGTATTTTCTCCTCTGCAACTCGATTGCTACAGCGTTTTCCATTATCCTGCCGATATTCTCCGAAAACCCGAAACCGATGGAATTGACAAGCCCCGTGTCAATGCAATACACCTTCTTTGGCGCGATGAACTGCTTCTTTAGCGAAAAATCGAACCGCTCCAGCCTAAAAACCAGGAAAGCCTCTTCCAGGTAACCCACCCAGTTTGATATCGTGGAAACATGCTTGACCCCGAGGAGCCTCGAAAGGCTGCTGTAAGTGATTTCCTGCGAAGCGTTGGACACGAGGTATTTTGCGAGCCTCTTTAATTCATCCACTTTGCTTATCCGATAACGAAGCAGGATGTCTTTCGTCAGTATATCCTCATAGAGTCCCGAAACCATTACCCGGCCGAACTTGTAGCTTTCGGGAAACCCGCCAACCTGCAAATAATCCCTAAGCAGGTTCAGCAATTCCGCACGCTCCTTTGTGGTATACGCCTTGCTTTCCTTGAAGCTTTTTTTTGCAAGGAACTCACGAAAAGAAAACGGGAAGAGCCGCACGTCAACATGCCTGCCGGTCAAATGAGTTGAAAGCTCGCCAGTCAGGAGGTTTGAATTACTCCCAGTCAGGATCACCCGCTTTGTCCTCCTCAACCGGTTAACAAACAATTCCCACTTGCGTATGTTCTGGATTTCGTCAAGGATTACACAGTCCACGTCGCCATACAACTCGTAAAAAGCCCCCAAAACCCCGTCCAAATCCCCGGTTTCCAGCTCGCTAAGACGCTCGTCGTCAAAATTGACGTACCCCATCCGCATGCCCTTTGCAAGCATGAAAGAAAAGATTGACTTGCCGCACCGATGGATGCCCAAAATCGCAACAACATTGGGAAAATCCAGGAACTTTTTTGCCCCGTCAAGCCCATCCCTCTTAACCAGGGACTCCTCTTGCTCTATACGCTCAAGCTCCTGGCGCTGCTCCTTGATGATGCCCTTCAAATCCATAACATTAACAACCGCAAGCTTTCTTATAAAGCTTACTAATGGCAATAGAAAGCTTTAAGGAAGAGTGGCTTGCGGTTTCCAGCCACATTCTAACTTACCAGCACAGTCCTCGCCTGCGTCGAGTTGTACACAGTTGCGCTGTTGTCAATGTAGATACGGTAAAATGCAAGAGTCTCCCAATGCAGGGCATTCACACCGAAATTGTTTTTCGGGTGGTTTGCTTGCACGCAAACTTGCCTATGGCGCAACCGAACGAGCCGAACTATTTTCGGTTCGCCATCGTGTAGTTGTGCAATTGCCTGATGGCTGGCTTTGTTGGATGAAAGTAAAGAGCATCTTGCCGGACAGTCACTAAAATCAGCGGAAATAACCCCCACGAAGGCTTAAGACTCAGAGTTTTGCAGTTTTATTGCACAAGCGCATTTTGCAAAAACCGAGTGAAAGAAAATGATCGACTGGTTTGTTTTCGTGGACGAGAGCGGTGACTTGGGAACGCAAGGCACCAAATTTTTCGTGGTTGCCGCGGTGCAGGTCAAAGAAGAGAACGAGCTTTCGCGCATCATCCGGAAGGCACGCCAACGAAAGTTGAAAAAACGGCTTTCAGAGGCGCCGGAAATCAAGGGCTTCAACTCAAATCCACAAGTGCGGCGTTTCATCCTCCAAAGAATTGCAGATGCTGACTGCAAAATTTATGTGCTGGCAGTTGAGAAGGCAAAAGTCATTCCCCAAATCAAGTCGGAACCCAACCGGCTTTACAATTGGCTCTGCCGCGTGCTGTGCCAGCAGGTCGAAGGCACGCAGGTCAAACTTATCTTTGACAAGAAATATGACCATCGCATCCTGCGGTCGGACTTCAACGAATACATGTGCAGAGAGCTTTCAAGAAGGGGAATCACGGCGACGATAGAGCATAGGGAATCCCAGTCTTGCCCGGCCCTGCAGGCGACTGACTTCGTCGCGTGGGCGGTGAACAGAAAATATTCAGGCGGCGACGATTCATACTACCGACTTATCGAAAACAAGATTGCCAATAGGGGAAAGGAAGAGCTATGGAAATAAAAAACGAAGTGGCCCCGCGAAGACATGCATATGTGCACCATCCGGTGCACTCGACTCCGCGGACTTACCCACAATGAATATTTGACTGGAAGGAAATAAAAAACCGATTGCGGCTTAAAAGGAAGGCTCCTCCCACCCACCCAAAGGAACTAGC
>JBAZHM010000108.1:0-4203 GCA_041652355.1 Candidatus Micrarchaeia archaeon
CATCATCCTCCGTGCGGACTTGGGCATGGGCAAGGGAAAGCTAGTTGCGCAAGGGTGCCACGCAAGCATTGATGCTTTCGAAAAGGCCCAAGCATCAAAGCCCGAATGGGTAGACGCATGGAAATACGGCGGGTGCAAAAAGATTGCAGTAAAGGTCCAGTCCGAACGCGAGCTTGCTGGGATATTCATGGCAGCAAAGAAAGCCAAGCTTCCTTGCTCGCTGATTACTGATGCAGGGCACACGCAGGTCGAACCGGGAAGCAAAACTGCAGTTGCAATCGGGCCAGCACCGGAAAAAGAAATTGATGCGATTACTGACAAGCTCAAGCTGCTTTGAATGTTGCATTACCAGCCGCTACTGCGTCCAAGCCAAACTTGCAACTAAGCTACTTCTCATCGTCTTCCTGCTGCCATAGCACGCGCTTTTTGTTGATTAGTTCCTTTGAAAGCTGGCAAAGAAGGGAGCTTACGCGCAAAGCCTCGTCTGGGGAGAGCCGAAAGCCAACTGTTCCGATGGTGTTTGCGATGCGCAGCGTAATCGTGCCATCACGCGGGTAGCCATTCACTGACGTTGGCACTGCAGTCTCCAGCTTGAGTGCGCTCTTATGCGAGACACCATCGTCGTCTTTGTACCAGTGCACTAGCTCGTCTTCAATCATTTTGGATTCACTTTTTTGGGCGGATTGTGATGAATTCGCTTTGTTTGGGTGGGTTTACAATAAGCACTGGAAAACGGAATATAAACAAACGGGGACTGGATTTCCGGTGAATGGCAGAGGCGGTGCCCGGTCGCGTTTCAATATTTTTCCGGGTCAAGTTCCAAAAGACCTGCGAAAAACAGTGGTCGGCGGATGTCGTCAAGCATGCCTGGTTGGGTAAATATTATTTTTCTTTTGGAGGCAAACCCCTTGAACTGGCTGCGTCCTTTGTTTCGACCGCCAATCTCGCACACCAAACCCCCAACGAGGTAATCCGGCGTCTTCTCACCTCGCGTCCCCTTGAGATAATTCAGCTCAAACCCCGGACCTGGAAGGCGCGAAACCGCATCCACGAAAAAGTCCTCGCGCAGCGCTCCTATGCAGTCGTCATACGACTTGTAGAGCAGCCTGTAGGGTGGTGCGAAAAGTATCTTCGGCTCCTTGGTGACATTGGTGCCCTTTGGGAGCACGCGCCTGAGCACGAAGGTGTTTTCCATCAGTTCGACGTATTTCTGTGCGTTTGTTTTTGAGATGCCGACATTCTGGCTGATGCTGGAGTAACTGATGCCGTCGGACGGCGAACGACCGATGAATAGGAGCATTTTGCGTACTTGGGAAGACTCTGCCAGCGTGATGCGGGACGTCCCGATCAGGTCACGCTCTATGATTGTGTCCAAGATGTTTCGGAACTGGGGGATGATGTCCCTGTGTCCGAGGCTGAATGGGTAATTGCCGCCAGTCAGGTAATCTTCGAAAAAGGGCTCGAAATGCATGATTTTCCCGTAATGGGTTTTGCAACGTTCCATATTCATAAGGTCGCGGAAGGGTATCGGGTCAACACGCGCGTTTTTTTCGAAGTAGATAAACTCTTGAAAAGAAAAGGCCGGAACAGTCATCAGCCTCACGCGGCGCGACAGGTCGTGGGCGGTCCTATGCAATGAGATGGAAGACGAACTGGTGAACACCACCTGCAAGCCTGGAAGGAAGTCGTAGATTTTTTTGAGTTCACGGCTGTAGTCTGGTTGTGCATGGATTTCATCAAGCAGCAGCAGACGGGTGCCCTTGTCTGCCAGCTCTTTGGTCAGATTGTACAGGTCAAATGCGCCACCCGTGTCAAGGCTTAGGTAAAATGAAGCCTCGGCCTTATTGTGAATCTGTTTTAGGAGGGTGCTTTTTCCAGTGCCCCGAGGTCCCACTAATGCGATGAAGACGCGTTCGCCCAAGTGGCGTACAATCTCAGAGTGCACAAACCGCTTCTTTGGATAGGCAGCGCCCTCTTCCTTTGCCTGTTGGTTGAGCATTTCGGCCTGGGGGCTGATTAAGGAAGGTTTTGCCATAAGGGTAATAAGCACCCAAATATTATAAACATATCATTTCGTCCAAAATTCAGACGAAATGATAGTCATTTTGGATTATTTCCAGACGAAATGATACTATTATCGCAACGAGTGTGGTGACAAAACTCGCAAGCATTCCAGCCGATTTTCACGTTTTCGGGCTTTTCCCAAAAAGACTATTTCCTGTACCCTGCAATCTTTGCTTTTTCACTTGGCTGGGAAATGCGCTTTCCGATAAAGTAGTTCACAGTGCGCTCGCCAAAAGCCTGCGCCCGGGCATAATCAATTTCCTCAAGCTTGCCCTGGCCAAGAAAAGACAGGTTGCCCTTCACGTTTAAAGTGAGTGTGTTGCGCACCAGCGCACCGCGGGCTTCAAAGTCTGCTGCGACTTTCTTGAACGCTTCCTTTGACTGCTTGGAATTAGAGCACAGGCAAAAAGGCGCGACGTTCTTTCCTTTCCACTCAAACCCCTTTGTAAGTTCCAGCGGGTTGCGTTTTGCAAAAAGGTGAGCAAGGTCCACCTGCACAAAGAACAGGTCGTAAAAGTCCGGAACGTAGCTTGCGGCGGACCACTGCGAATACGAAATCAATGCAGCTTCGGCGCCTGCGATTGTGGCGCCCTGATGCACCGACTGGGCTACTGGAAGAAGGCGGCTGTCGCCTTCAAAGTACAATACAAGAGCTCGGACAGCCATTTGCAAACCCCCTTTGCAGGTATTTGGCGGGTTTGTGTATTAACCCTTTAGTCCTATTGCCTTGCGGTGCATCTTTTGGCTTTCACACACTATTGCCGTGCAGGCCGCACAAGCGAGTAGCTGCGCTCGACTGAAAGCTCGGAAAAGTCAGCCTGCCTTGAAGCCCAGTCCAGAAAGGTTGTGAACGCAACATAGGAAACGGCAATCCCTGCTGCAAACATCATGCGCTCGTATGCAACAACAGGCACCAACGCAGTCCACTGAGCTGCAGTATAAGGAAGCGAGTAGGCAAAAATCACCGAGCCTATTGCGTGTGCGGTGAACGTTGCGCCAAGGCTGCGTGCAACCAGGTTCTTGCTCCAGCCAAACAGCCGGACTGCAATCGGGATAAGCCAGTAAAGCGAGTAATACCACGCCTCGGCGCCTGCAGGAGTCAACACAAAGAGCGCCATGCACGCTGCCGGCACCGCAATCCCTAAAACATCAAGCTTCTTCGTGTCAATGCGCGCAAAATAGTATGCTGCAAAGAACATTGTTGACAGCCGCAATACGTTCATCAAAGTGATTGCCTTTCCAAGGAGCACAAAATTCACAACTTGCGAAGCCGCAAGGGCAACCAAGCCAAGGCCCATGCCAAGGAAAGCGGCAACGATGGGGCCGAAGAACTGGAACAGCGTAAAATAGGACGCGCTTGAGCCTACTATTGGAGCGAAATTAATCTGCTCTGCAACTGCCGCAAATACTGCAAACGCACCTAAAAACAGGAGCTTGCGCTTTGTAAGGCCCATTGACAAATCCATAGTTACAAAACCCCCCTAAGACTGATTGAAAAGAAAGCAAGTATTGTTAGGAAGAAACGACAAATATTAATCCTATTGTTTATTTTCAGCCAAGCTGCTGCCAAAGGGCTGGCGGGCAAGCGCGGCCTTGATTTCGCCCACCAAATACAGCGAACCTGCAACTAGGACCAACCCGTTTGCATCGGATTGGGCGTGCTTTGCTGCAGCTTTGAAAGCCTCGTCTGCGGACCCAAACTCCAATATGGTAAGCTCGTAGCCCCTTGCGTGATTTCTTGCCGCTTCAGCTACCCTCATTGCGGACGCGGTGCGGTGATACGCCACAGGAGTTGCGTAGAAGGAGGTTGCAAAGGAAGCTAAAATGGCAACTGTTGATTCCACATCCTTGTCATCCATCATGCCGCAGACTAGGGATATTTTCTTGCCTGCAAAAAGCAAGGGAACGGAATCTGCAAGCGCCCTTGCGCCATCGGCATTATGCGCGCCATCAAGCACAACAAGAGGTCTTGTGGAAACTATTTCGAGCCGGCCGGGCCATTTTGCCTCTTGAAAGCCCGAGGCGATTGCACGAATGCCGATTTTCAGCGTGCCCTGCTGAACAAGCTTGGAGAGCGCCGCATAAGCTACTGCCATGTTGAAGCACTGGTAGCCGCCAAGAAGGGTGGAGGAGAATTGA
>JBAZHM010000109.1:0-4089 GCA_041652355.1 Candidatus Micrarchaeia archaeon
TCGCCGTATTTTCTCCTTTTGTGCCTTAAATTTCTCCAACCACTTAAATACCATAGCATCCATAATCTCTGTAATGGACACAGGGATCAAAGTTGGAGACTGCATGAAAGCTCTACTGGTCACCATTAGTTACGATGATAACGTCGAAAAGGCTGCTAAGCTGATGAAAAAACATGACGTTGGCAGCATTCTTGTGGCAGATGGCAAAAAAATTGACGCCATCGTCACAGAAGGGGACATAGTCCGAAAGGCAGTTGCAATTGGCAAGCTGAACGTTCCAGTAAGGAAAGTCGCAAGCAAGCCGCTTCTTACCATCCGGGCCGATGTTGACTTGGTCAACGCCGCAAAGGCGCTGGCAAAAAACGACGTACGCCGTCTGGCAGTAGTAAACAGTGCAGGGAAAGTCGTCGGCATGATATCCGAACGGGATATCTTGAAAATCTCTCCCGCTTTATATGACCTGATTGCGGAACGCGAGCACTTGCGTGAGGAACAAAAACCCACGCTCTAAGCTCTGATTCTGTATTAATGTCCGCATAGGAAACCGGCGCAATACGCGAAGGCTTGTAATCATAATCTAAGCCTTATTGGACAATTTTTTTCCAAAAGCGCAAAACAGCCACAAGGCAATCTTTCGCACGCTTAGGGGGTGTAAGCAAACCCCGATGCGCGACGGATGGCTTCGGTAGCGTCTTGGTCAACCCGTCTCCTGCAAGAAGGGCCCAGGAAGCGATGACCCGTTTAGCCGACTATCGCGCAAGGGGGCTAAAGCATCCCTCAAAGCGTGAAAAGAAAAAGCCGCAAAGCTGACGCTTTTGTCCAGCAGGCGATTATTCCTCAAGACTCGCACAAACACACATGCAAAGGAGTTGAATTCACAATGGGCAAGACATATCTTGACACAGTAAAATACATGATTCGCTCGACAATCGAAGTCGACGGAATCGTAGAAAAACCAGACTTGGTTGGCGCAGTATTCGGGCAAACCGAAGGTCTTTTGGGAGACGATTTGGATTTGCGCGAATTGCAAAAGAACGGGCGGATTGGCAGAATCGAAGTAGACCTGCACAACAAGCAGGGAAAAAGCGAAGGAACCATCCTCATCCCGTCTTCATTGGACATGGTAGAGACATCCATTCTTGCAGCAGCACTTGAAATCGTAGACCGTGTTGGCCCGTGCGAGGCGCGCATAGTAGTGAACCGCATCGAGGACATCCGCAACGTAAAGCGCAAGAAAGTGCTTGACCGCGCGCGCAACCTGCTCCGCTCGCTTCTTACAGAAGAGATTCCGGAAAGCAAGGAGCTCACCGAGCTTGTCCGCGAGGACGTAAAGGTAGAAGAGATTACTACCTATGGCCCGGAAAAGCTTCCCTGCGGCCCGGAGATGGCAACATCCAACGAAATCATTTTCGTGGAAGGCCGAGCTGACGTTGTCAACCTTCTGCGCAACAGCATAAACAATACTGTTGCAATCGGAGGGGCAAACGTGGGCCCGACCATCATCAAGCTTGGAAAGGAAAAGGAAGTGACTGTTTTCCTTGACGGCGACCGCGGCGGGGACATCATCCTGAAGGAGCTTTTGGCGCAGACTGACATTGACTTTGTCGCACGCGCTCCAGCAGGAAAGGAAGTCGAAGAGCTTACTAGAAAGGAACTCATCAAGTGCCTGCGCCGCCGCGTGCCAGTTGAGCAGGCGGAGGCGGGCTCGTACAACAAGCCCGACCGTGACGAGGATGACTCCACTCCGAACATGCACGCGTATGACCGTTCCAAGCACATGCAGTTCTCCCAGGACCGCAGGTCCGAGCGGCCGCAGGAGCGAAGCTTGGAACGCAGCCAATTAGGCAACCGGCCGGCAAGGCCGCAGTTTGATTCGCATGCAAGGCAGCCTTTTGAGCAACCGTCCCAAGCAAGGCAGCAGCCCGAACAGGCTGGCATTGTGAATGCAGAGTCCGCTGACACGCAGCAAGAGCCCGAAGCTCATCCGGTCCAGCAAGAGCCAGCAGCGCCGTCTTCGCCACAGGAAGCAAAAGTCAAGGCGGTTCTCAAGGAGCTTGAAGGCTCGCTTAAAGCAAAGCTTTTGGATGCAGAGTTCAACACAACTGCAGAGATTCCGATCAGGGAAATCATGAAGGCGCTTTCAGACACTACCGGAGTCCACGCAATCGTGCTTGATGGAATCATCACGCAGCGCTTGGTTGACCTTGCGGAGCAGAAGGGCGCAGAGTACGTGGTCGGTGTGCGTGCAGGAAACATTTCCCGCAAGCCCCAGAACGTAAACATCGTGCTTGCAAACCCGTAGGAAAAGGCTAAGCTGCTTTAAGTTTAGCGGATTTTTCCGCTTTCTTTTTTTCTTTTTATTTTCTTCTTCTTCTTCTTTTGTTTTTTTTCCAGTTTTTTATTTCATTTTTCTAGTTTTTTTCTTTTTTCTATTCTTTTTTTATTTTCTATTCTACTCTTTTTTTTAATTATTCTTTTTTTGGTTTTTTTTCTACTCTTTTTTCTCAATTTTTATTCGTTTTTTTCTTTTTTTCTACTCTTTTTTTAATTAGATTTTTTCTTTTGGTTTTTTTTATTTTTCGTTTTATTTTTCATGCTTTTTTTTTATTTTGATTTCTTTTTTTGATTCTTTTTTCATTTCCCTGTTTTTTCATCTGCAGTCACGTAATAATTCCCTTTTTCTACCTTGCAGCACATTCTTCTGTTAACTGTTTTAACACGGGACCATTCGTAACGGCCCCGAAGGTGTGCCTTAGATGAGAATACTCGAACTGCATTGCGATTACTTTGCACAAAAGCCCAAGAGCAAGGCAATCAAGTCCCTGCCGGAGCTATCCGATGAGGAGAAGGCGGGTTACCGGGTTGAGAACGCGCTCGTAGTGTTCACAACTATGGAGTCAACTGATGATAGCTCTGCTGTTTTCGCTGCAGCTGAGGCAATAAAAAAGAATTTTGAGCAAGTCAAGGCGGCAACAGTTTTCATAAACCCGTACGCGCACCTTTCAAGCGACCTTGCAAAGCCCGACAAGGCGCAGGCGCTGCTTTATGAGCTGCATAACGAAGTCAAAAAGTTCGCGCCGGACTCAAAGAAAGGCGTTTTTGGATACTACAAGGAGTTTGAGCTCAAGTGCAAAGGGCACCCGCTTGCCGAGCTGAGCAAGACGCTTCGTTCCGAGAACGAGAAAGAAATTTCTCAAGTAGTCAATCTTACTACTGCAAAGAAAATCGACGGCCATGCAGGTGCAAAAGCGGTTGCAGGCCCGGAAGTATTGCAGTTCGTAGCCGGTGCCGCGCACGACAAGCACGCAAAGGATGCAAAAATAATTGCAAAAAACACTGGCCAGTTCATACTCGCAGCGGCGTTGTCCAAACTATATCCGAAAGCAAAGGTTGCTGACTCTTCGTCAGGCGAGGACTATTTTGTTGACATTGAGTCTGAGAAGACGCTTTCAGACACGGACATTAGCCGCATCGAGCAGGAAATGGAAAAAATCATAGAGTCCAAAGCAAAGATTTCAGTAGAAGTTTTATCCGTTGCGGATGCTGAAGCGAAGTTTGCGCACAATCCCTATCGCAAGTATCTTCTTGAACAGGTTCCTAAGGATGCGAAAGTTCGGGTTGCCCAGATGAACGGATTTACAGACTTGGCAAATGGCCTGATGCTTGACAACGCATCCAAGCTTGTTGCATATAAGCTTAC
The DNA here is from genome assembly GCA_041652355.1 of Candidatus Micrarchaeia archaeon. GTDB lineage: Archaea > Micrarchaeota > Micrarchaeia > Norongarragalinales > CAINOH01 > CAINOH01. The sequence continues at coordinate 3,701 of JBAZHM010000109.1, forward strand.
AAAAGTGGGCGGGGCTTACTGGCTTAACAGCAGCCAAAACCGACAGCTGCAGCGGGTAACTGGAACTGCGTTTGATAGCCTGGCAGAGCGTGATGATTATCTTGCCTATGTGGCTGATGCTGAAAGGCGCGACCACCGAAAGCTTGGCAAGGACCTCAAGATATTCATGTTTGCAGAGGAAGTGGGAATGGGTTTGCCCTTGTGGCTTCCAAATGGCGAAGTGTTGCGCCACTTGCTTGTTGAATATATGCGCAATCTTGAGGAACAGTATGGCTATGTGTATGTGCAGTCGCCTGCAATCACTAAAAGCTCGCTATACTTTGCATCCGGGCACCTTCCATATTATGCGGAGTCAATGTATGCGCCGATTGACATTGATGGCGCGCAAT
>JBAZHM010000110.1:0-4079 GCA_041652355.1 Candidatus Micrarchaeia archaeon
CAAGACTTTAACGGAAATCTGGCGTGCGTTGCCTAAAAAAGTCTTGTGGACAACCTACACTACTATACTGGACTACCTTGAATACTCGGGAAAGATTCACGTAGAGCAGGACAAGACTGTGACGTGGCTATGGGATCCTGAAGGAATCGAGGCGCTCAAGCGCAAGGGGTTGTTGATTTGTGAAACCGGACCTGAGAAGGAAAGGAGTGGCGTTCGCGGACGAAAGAGTCCGGACTGCCTTCCAAAGGCTCAAGTCCGGCAGGTCCGAGGAACGCCGTCTTGCTGAATTAATCGACCGGGCAATCAGGGAGTTATTGGTTAATCCCTTGGCAGGAGTGGTTGTTCCAAGGCGGCTTTGGCCGCAGGAATACGTCCGGCGCTATCATATAGCTAACTTGCGAAAATACGATTTGCCAGAGGGTTGGCGCCTGATTTACTTCCTCAAGGGAAACGAAGTTGAAATAATTACGGTTCTTCTTGAGTGGTTCGACCATAAAGGCTACGAAAAGAGGTTCGGCTATCACGTGAAGTGATTAAGTTTTTTCAGCCTTTTTTCTCTTCCGCAGCGTCTTCCTTCTCAGGCGCGTAGTATTTCTTCGCAGCGTCGACCTGGGTCTGCGAGCCAAGCTCGAACCACGGCCCGGAGTAAACGTATCCAAAGAGCTTCTGTTTCTCAGCAATAAGGGGAAGAAGGTCGGACTCAAAGCTCTTTATGCCCGGCTTGTACAAGTCGAATATTTCAGGCTCGCAAACTGCAACTCCTGCATTCACAAGGTTGCTTGACGTGGCATCGGGTTTTTCAGAAAAGTCTATGATTTGGCTTCCTCGCATCTTTGCAACGCCATAATTTTTGGCATCGCGCACGTTCGCAAGCGCAAGGGTGCAAAGAGCCTTGTTTGCCTTGTGGAACCTAATCATGTCTGAAAGGTCAAGCTCGTCGTACAAAACGTCAGCATAGCTTAGGATGAAGGTGTCCTTTACAAGCGGCTTTGCTAATAGCAGTCCGCCTGCGCTTCCGGATGGTGAATTCTCCCAAAGGTAGTTGATTTTCATTCCAATGGATTTTCCTTCCTGAAGCTTGGTCTTCATTCCTTCCCCTTGCATGGAAAGGCAGATGATTGCCTCGTCCAAGCCGAATTTTTTGAACTGGCCTATGATGTGCTCAATTACGGGCTTTCCGCCGACTTCCAAAAGCGGCTTGATTGTCTTTCCAGATGGCAGCGCAAGCCGGTCGTCGTTTCCGCCTGCAAGAACAACTGCCTGGCGTGCTGAAGTGGATGAAAGGGCCTTTTTGAGGATGCGGTCTATTGCGTGCGAGCGGTTCTTTACTTCGTGGCCGTCTATTGTGTTGTCAATCTGGCGAAGCAGCGCGTCGTCAATTGTGATTGTTATTCGCTCCATTTAGTACCAAGATAGGTTATGGTTTTACCAAATAAAAAGGCGTCATACTATGTAATACTAAAAAGCAGGGTGTAAAAAAGAAACCTTTAATAATTCATACTTCTTCATACTTTTGTCGGGAAAGGCAAGTGCTCCCCGAGGGAGTAGCCTTTTGCGGCGAAGGGAAAAAAACATAAAAAAGAAGGAAATAGGAAAAAACAAAGAAGTAAACAAAAGCAAAGAAAGCAAAAAGGAAAACAAAACCGAAAACCGAACAGAGTGGAAGGAGAGGAGGGCTAAAGCGCTCCAACCGGACGGGGGTTACCCGAGCGGCATTGTGGCATCGGATGTGTCTTTACCCTCCTGCTCTAACCCGAATTAAACCACAAAGGCTAATTGAAGTTTTATTCATAAGTTCCCTAATTACAACCAAACGGAGTGGACGTTGATGGACCATAACTTGGCATTGGATTTTGTACGTGTAACCGAGGCTGCTGCATACGCGTCAGCCCACTGGGTGGGCAGGGGCGACAACGAGGCTGCTGACCAGGCTGCTGTTACTGCAATGCGCGACGCGTTCAACACAATGGACATGAAAGGCGAGATTGTCATCGGCGAGGGAGAGCGCGATGAGGCTCCAATGCTTTACATCGGCGAGCACGTGGGAAAAGGCACTGGCACTGAGATTGACATCGCAGTAGACCCCCTTGAGGGCACGAACATATGCGCAAAGGGCGGAATCAATGCAATCGCAGTCATGGCAGCAGGCCCGAAGGGAACCCTGCTCAAAGCACCCGACACTTATATGGACAAGATTGCAGTAGGCCCCAAGGCCAAGGGCGCGATTGACATCAATGCAAGCGTGCAGGACAACATTTACGCTGTTGCGGACAAGCTTGGAAAAGACCCGGCCGAACTTACGGTAATCATCCTTGAGCGCGACCGGCACAAGGACCTTATTCACCAGGTGCGCCACGCTGGAGCGCGAATCAGGCTCATCGGAGACGGCGACGTGTCCGCAGCAATCTCAACTGTTTTTGACTACTCCGGAATCGACATGCTCCTTGGAATCGGTGGAGCGCCCGAAGGCGTGCTTGCTGCTGCTGCGCTTAAGACCCTGGGCGGTGACATGCAGGGTGCGCTGAAGTTCAGAAAGCCGGAAGAGCGCGAGCGCGCAATCAACATGGCAATCGGAGACCCGGACAGGGTATTCAAGCTTGATGACCTTGTCAAGGGCGACAAGTCGATGTTCATAGCATCCGGCGTGACTGACGGCCCGCTTATCAAGGGAGTCCGCTTTACGGACAACGGCGCAGTCACCAGCACGGTTGTAATGGAAGCGCATTCAGGAACTGTTCGCACTATCGAGTCACAGCACAATTTCAAAAGCCCGGCGAATGCGTGGTGGCACAAGATAAAGGAGGACAACTTGCACAATTGCAAGCCGAAAGTTTAATGCAAAAGCGCTTTTATCCTCAATAATACACAAAGATTGAATATCATATTTGGAGGTCGGTTTGGAAATGGCAACTGAATTCAAGGTACCCGTACTCAAGGACCTGGATGTGAGCTTGGGCAAGCGCACAAGGATGCACCGTCTTTTGTACGAGCACGGGCCCCGCAACGGCACGCTCATGATACTTCCCTACGACCAGGGGCTTGAGCATGGTCCGGTTGACTTTTTCCCAAATCCAATAAGCAAAGACCCTGATTATGTGATTAAGCTTGCAAAGGAAGGCGGCTACTCCGCAGTTGCAATCCACATCGGCCTTGCAAGAAAGTATATGAAGGATTATGCAGGCGAAGTTCCGCTTGTGCTCAAGCTCAACGGAAAGACCACAATCCCCTCTGACGCACAGGCGTTCTCTCCCCTTACTGGCACCGTTGAGGAAGCTGTTGCCCTTGGCGCTGATGCTGTTGGCTACACTCTTTACACAGGCTCTCCTGCACAGGACCGCGACATTGCACAACTCAACCAGGTGCGCACGGACTGCGAGCGGTTTGGAATGCCCCTCATAGTGTGGTCTTACCCGCGCGGAGAGGCAATTGACAAGAAAGGCGGCCAGACTTCGCTTTACGCAGTTGACTACGCCGCACGCGTTGCAAACGAGCTTGGAGCGGATATTGTAAAAGTCAACGTTCCAAAGAAAGTCAAGCCCGAAAAGCTTGCGGACTACGAAAAGCTCTGCAGCAAGGATGCAGATTACAAGCAATACCTTGAGCTTGAGTCAGCAACTGAAGAGGAACGCGTAAGGCGCGTGGTAGAGTCAGCAGGCCGCACCATGGTCCTCATCTCAGGCGGAGAAAAGGTGTCCGATGCCGAGCTTGTGAAGAAGCTTGAGAACGTGATGAAGGGCGGCGTGACCGGAATCATTTTCGGACGCAACATGTGGCAGCGCGACCACAAGACCGCAATCGCCATGACCAAGCAAATAAAGGAAATGATGGGAAAATACGGCCGCTGAAAAAATACGGCGTTTTCTTAATCTTTTTTTCTTCCCTTTTTTTATTTTCATCTTTTTTTAATTTCTAATATTTTCATTTTTTTCATCTTTCCTTTTTTATTTTTATTTTTTTCATTTGATTTCTTTTACTTTCTTATTTTTATTTCAATTTTTTCATTCTTTTTTGTTTTTATCTTGTCTTTTGATTTCTTTTTTTAATTTCTAATATTTTCATTTTTTTCATCTTTACTTTTT
>JBAZHM010000111.1:0-4016 GCA_041652355.1 Candidatus Micrarchaeia archaeon
TATTCAACAGTCACAGGGTCCCCTTCCAGAAGGCAGCACTCGCATACTTGGCAGGGATGCACAGAGGACAAACATCGCAGTAGCGTACGCAGTGGCACAGGCAGTAAAGTCAACTCTTGGCCCCCGCGGAATGGACAAGATGCTTGTTGACGAGATGGGAGACATTGTCATCACCAACGACGGGGCGACAATCCTGAAAGAGATGAATGTCGAGCACCCGGCTGCAAAGATGATGGTCGAGATTGCAAAGACCCAGGACGAGGAGGTCGGAGACGGCACCACAACTGCAGTTGTAATCGCAGGAGAGCTTTTCAAGAAAGCAGCAGAACTCATCGACCAGGACGTGCACTCTTCAATAATCATCCGCGGCTACAAGCACGCGGCAAGCGAGGCAATCAAGGTCCTTGACACCATAAGCGAGCCAGTCACAATCAAGGACACCGCAAAGCTTGAGGAGATCGCGCAGATTTCCATGGGCTCCAAGGCAGTGAGCATGGGCGACGTCAACAAGCCGCTTTCCAAGCTCGTAGTCGAGGCAGTATCCAAGGTTGCGGACAACCACAACGGAAAGATCACTGTTGACAAGGACTTCATCAAGATTGAAAAGAAGCAGGGCGGCGAAATCGCAGGCACTACCCTTATCAACGGCGTGCTCGTAGACAAGGAAATTGTGCACCCGGGAATGCCCAAAAAGATTGCGAACGCAAAGATTGCGCTCATCGACACTGCGCTTGAAATCGAAAAGACCGAAACTGACGCGCGCATCAACATCAACTCGCCAGAGCAGATGACTGCGTTCCTTGCCCAGGAGGAGAAGATGCTCCGCGAAATGGTGGACAAAGTCGCAAAGAGCGGCGCGAACGTATTGTTCTGCCAGAAGGGAATCGACGACGTGGCTCAGCACTTCCTTTCAAAGAAGGGAATCATGGCATGCAGGCGCGTAAAGAAGTCCGACATGGAGAAGCTTTCCCGCGCAACAGGCGGCCGCGTAGTAACCACTCTTGACGACCTTTCTGCATCCGACCTTGGAAAGGCAGGAAACGTCGAGGAGCGCAAGATTTCAGGAGAGCAGATGACTTTTGTCGAAGACTGCAAGGAACCCAAGGCAGTCACATTGCTCATCCGCGGAGGCACACAGCACGTAATTGACGAGGCTGAGCGCGCTTTTGTGGACGCAATCGGCGCAGTAAGCGCAGCAATGATTGACGGCAAGTTCGTCTACGGTGGCGGAAGCGCAGAGATGGAGCTTTCACTTGCACTCAAGAGAAAGGCAGTCACAATCGGAGGACGCGAGCAGCTTGCGATTGAAGCATTCGCAGAGGCACTTGAAGTCATACCTCGCACGCTTGCAGAAAGCTGCGGGCTTGACCCAATTGACACTATCGTTGACTTGCGCAGCAAGCATGAAAAGGGCGGCAAGAGCATCGGAGTGGACGTAAACGCCACGAAGGTCTCTGACATGAAGCCGTTGCTTGTAATCGAGCCGATGCGCGTAAAGCGCCAGGCGCTCCAGTCCGCAAGCGAAGTCTGCGAGATGATTCTCAGGATTGACGACATCATCGCAAGCCGTGGAAAGCCCCAGATGCCGCAAGGCGGCCCTGGCGGCATGGGAATGGGAGACATGGATTAAGTTAGCCCGCTGATTTTTCAGCCCGCTACTTTTCTTCCTTTTTCATTTCTTTCTTTTTTCATTTTTTTGGTTTTTCCCTTTTCTTGTTTTTTCCTTTCTTTTCAATTTCATTCTTTTCTGGTTTTCTTCTGCCTAAAAGCCCTATTTTTCAACCGGGTTTATTCTTTTGTTCCCAAATGAAATTCCAACCTTTTTTATTCCGCCCCTGCATTCCCTCTAATGGTGGTTATTCCCTATGCAGACTGTTACTTACTCCGGGCTTTGGAACGAGAAGGCATCGCGGCTCGAGCTTTTCGTGCGCTTAGTTTATGGCATTCCCTTTGCAATCATAGTGGGAGTGCTTTTCCGCATACTCGGGCTGTTCACGCTGGTGCTTCCATTTGTCGCCCAGGTTCTTACAATACTCCTTACGCGCAAGAGGAGTGCATCAATAGCCAAGTTCTTTCACAAGTACTATTTTGAGTACATCTACCAGTACTTTTCGTATTATTCCCTCATGACTGACGAGCGGCCGCCAATAGTGCCCGGAGACTCCATGCGCAAGACCAAGACTTACTATGCGTTCAAGCCCGATTCAAGGAGGCGCGAGCTTTTCGCAAGAATCCTTTATTCAATAGCATTCTACATACTCGGCATAATCCTTGGAATAGTCTATGTAGTTTCGCTTGCAGTGCAGGCCGTAGTAATCCTGTTTACAGGCAGGCGCAACAGGACAATCTGGGAATATGCATACATGTACGGCAGGTTCCTTACAGGGTACACGTATTACCTTTCAACAAACACCGATGAAAGGCCGCCCCTTTTGCCGCACTAAAAATTAGGGCTTCAACTTTTCTTTTTTTCAACTTTTTCTATCCGCTTTTTTTGCTTCCATATTTTCCTATGGCTGCAGGAACGCAAATTTTTCCGGGTTCCTTGCAAACAAGTCATAGATTACGTGGCTTTTGTCAAGGCCCAAGTTCAATGTAGGAGAGTAGTCCCTTGCCTTGATTTTTGAAAGCGGGGAAAGCTCGGCAAAGCGCCCATTTGCAACAGTCTTCTCTCCAGCAAGCTCAAAGTATGGCGCTCCAGCCATCTTGCCAACCGGTTCGTAGAGGCTCTTGAATTTCCACTCAACAATATTGTTCGTAATAAGCACGCGTTTTGTCGGGTTTATCATAACATGGCCATAGTCTGATGGCACGAACACTTTGTCTCCTGCAACTGCCTCGATGAGGACCGCATCAGCAATCTTGTCGTCGAAGTCCTTTCCCGCAATCCGCTTGCGCTTGAAAATCAAAAAGTGCGCAGTCCCTGCCATGACTTCGTAAAGCTCCGGAAAGCTCACGCCCTTTTTTGAAAGCTCGTGGTAGTGCCCAACTGTCTTTACGTATTCCTCTCCAAGCATCGCAGGAGGAAGCACGGTGACATCATAGCGCCGCCTGAATTTTGCAAGCGTTTTTTCATCTTCAGGTTTGTGCACGTTGCGGTGCATGTAGTAAAGGATTTTGGATTTTTCAGAGTCGCTTGCCAAAGCGCTGCTTGCGTATTTTGCGTCTGCAAGAACTTCCATCATGTCGCCAACAGTGCGCACAGCAGGCTCGAGCTTTTCGCCTTCAACTGTGAGCCTGTTTTCCTTTTCATCCCATTCCATCGGGAAGAAGCCGTTTCGTATCTTCATAGTACACAACCTAAGAAGGAATGAAAAGGGGCAATAAAACGGTTTTGAATTGTACGATTATCCTTTGGGCCCTTTCTTTTTGGAAGATTCTTTTTCAATGTAAAATTTTCTAACCAATTTTCCTTTGGTTTTTTCAGCGACCCATTTTTGAGGGGTTAGTTGCTCCGGATTTTCAAACCAGAATGCTCCTACTTCAGTAGGGTGCGGTTTCAAGCCCATGTGAATGTAAAACTTTTCTGAATCAGGAGTTCTGCGAAGGGTAACTGCCTTTCCCTCGTGAGCAGATATGCATGCAAGCAGGGAGCTTCCCAAGCCGCTTTCTTTATGCTTTTTTTTAACGTCCAATTCGTGTATGTACACTTCTGTCTTGCCAGGGCTATAGACTGCGCCACCTAGCCATTCATTGCGGTCGTTTCTGACTTCAATCCGGTTTAACTTTTCGCCACTGAAATTCGCACGGTGAAAAATAAGCTTGATGTCTCCGATTTTTTCGGCGTGCCAATTAAGCAGAATTTTCTTTCCTTTCCACATGTGGGGCAAGTCCCATTTTTCCTCAAATGACACTGGCTTGTTCATTTTTTTCTCCTTTAGCGGGCCCGGTGGGATTTGGACCCACGACCTACGGCTTAGAAGGCAGTCGCTCTGTCCAGACTGAGCTACGGGCCCATGTTAAGAGATTCGGCCTTGAAATATTATTATTCGGCAAGTTTTTCCATTTGCGCGCCG
>JBAZHM010000112.1:0-4005 GCA_041652355.1 Candidatus Micrarchaeia archaeon
AAACTCCTACACCCTGTGCTACTAATTGCCAAAATCCTTTTGCAGCTTGATGAAAAAATTGAAAGATTACCCTGCAAGGCTTTGGATAAAATATTAGTGGAAGTGCGGTAATTAAAGCTTAATCCTGAAAGCGGTGAAAAAACACTGAAAACTGCTTTGAAATGAATTTTTATTACCCTGCGTTAAAATATATTGGTCAAGGAGTTGAGGACAAATAGAACAGAAACTGCCAAATGAAAAAGCGCGAAAACCATTGAAAATCAACATAAATCACCTTGACATATCGCCAATAGAAAAACTTATTCACCCAAATCATGAACACAATTATCCTGAGTTGGCTGGAAAAAGCTTGAAACAAATAATGCAGGATTATCCAAATTTCACTATACACAATGAAGAACTGACACTGATTCCAGACCGGTTTAGGCATACGGTTGTGCCAGAAATTATAACGGCTTTCAAAAACGCACGTGAAAACTTCACCGGGAATAGAAAGGAATACGACGAAAGGAACGGAATTTTCCGCAAGGATTACAGGTATCCTTCCCATCCCTATCTTGCATTCGTGCGAAAGCCTAGAAAATGAAACTATGCGCGGCATATAAACACCCCGTCGGCAGGACAATGACAAACCTTTATAATGTGCCCGCAGCTATTTTTTCAATAACACAATTTGTCTTTTACACGGAAGGTGAAATAACGAATGGGCATTTTCTCAAAAATCTCAGGGGCACTCGGAATTTCGCGCGAAATGACTCTTGACGAGTTCATGACCGCAAGCGATGCCGAAGACGTTGATGCAATGCACAAGGCAGCATCAATGTATGTAAAGCCAATCGCGCTCCAGTCAGAAGGCGATGTAAAAATTGTCGAGGAGGAGCTTTCAAGCCACAACATCGTGCTTTTGAACATCTCGCCAATGGCACGCAACCCTGCAAAGCTCAAAGCAGCAGTTGACGGTCTGCGCAGGTTCTCACAGAACCTAAACGGCGACATGGCACGCATCGACGAGGACAAAATTCTCCTGGTTCCTGCTGACATTAAAATCGTAAAGAGAAGGAAGGAATAATTTCCTTCAAAATTCTTTTTCTTTTTTTAACTTCTTTTATTGTAACCGTTTAGTTTTTTAGGCGAGTATTTTTTTCGTTTTTTATTTTATTTGACAAAATTTTCTTATTTTATTTTTTCCGAATAAGTAGGTTTCTTGCTCGGTCTTTTTTTATTTTCGAATAATCAGGTTTCTTACCGGAAGGCCTTTTTTTGCAAAGTATGCCCTGGCAAGGTCGTAGTAGCTTGCGTTTGACTTCCTTGCTTTTGAAAGCCCAAGCGCATCTATTGCCTTTTGCACATTTGCATCTGAATCAGACTCGATTTCCACAATAGTACCCAAAAGCGGAAGCGTGTCAACATCGATGTGGCATCCGGCAAATTGGAAGGACTCACGGGCTTTATCGTAGCGCCAGCAAGTGCGAAGGCCGAGTTTCGAAAATGATTTCAAGAATTTTTTGCAATCAGCTACCTTTCCCATGTCAAGCTCGGTCTCTTGCCGCGACTTGAATTTCGAGTTCTTTGACTTGGGGCCTTTGAATGTGAGGGTGTTCTTTTTTCCGGCAAGCCGCATGCGCAACAGGCATCCGCGCTTTGCAAATGCAAAGTCATCGTAATCAAGGATGAAATTGCGTTCGGTTACCTTCCCAAGGCGCTTTGCCTTGGCAAGCTTTTTCCTAAGCGCAACAAGCTCGGGCTTTTGCAATAGCAGCTTGACTTCGACTTCGTCCATAAACAGCTCAGAAATAGGTTTCGATTCAAAGCAATTAAAAGCATCGCCAAGGAAACATTTTTCATGCTCCTTGATGCGCAGACTTACGAAATTGTGCTTACTCCTGAGATTGCGCTTTCGTCAGTGCAGAAGGACCTTACTTCTTCCGGGCATAAAAATATCGAAGTGCAGCAAATCCGGCTTTTCTACGAGCCGTTCTGGATATTCACATTTGATGTCGAGGGCGCACAGCAGCCAATAAGCGGAAAGACCGCGCTGAACGCGTCAACTGGCGACGTAAACGAATTCGTGCCCATGCTTTTGGACCGGCCGCTTAACAAGACAAAAAACACCGCAGAAAACACCGAATGCGAAGTCGAGCCTACTTCAGTTGACCGCAAGGAAGTTGAGCGCGTTGCACAGGCGCGGGTTGCGGCGCAAATCGGTGTGAAAAAAGACCAAGTTTCGGTTTCTGCTTTCCAAAAAATCTACGTCCCATTCTATAAAATCTGGCTTTCGGTTGACGGCACGCCTTACAAAGCGGAGGTGGACGGCTGCCTTGGCGCAACATTCGGGCTTGAGGGAGTTCCCAGAAAGCAGAAGGGAATGGACGAGGTAACAAAAGAGACCCTTGAAAAGATGAAGTCTCCTTCCGGCTGGCTGGACTTGATGGGCAGGACCGCAAGCTCTGTTGCAGGAGGCGCCACTTCAAAGGAAGGCCCGATTCCGGGCATGGGCAAAGCAGGGCTTTGGCTAATCCTTGTTGCAATTATAGTAGTGGTGTTTCTTCTTGCAAACCCGTTCAAAAGCAATGTCACAATGAACTGCGCTGTTGACCCGGAATTCCTAAAAACCGACCTGGACTTGATTGTTTACAAGTTCCAGTCAATAAACCCCGGGTACAGTGCGAACAACACGCTGTATGTAACAGGCATCTGCAGTTATACCACAAAGACTGTTGACGGCGAACGGGTATGCCCGAAAATTTACATAAATTTGGACGGGTCGGAAATAAACCACAAGATAGCTTCTGACATGTGCGGCACAAAGGTCGTGTACGGCAACTACCCGACAACAAAGGAATTCCGCATTGACTGGGAAGACGATGGCCTGCAGCACGCTTACGAACTTTCGGCAAAGCTAAACTGATTTCAAGGCTGGTGTTATTTTGGCAAAGATATATGACGTTATTATTGTCGGCGGCGGGCCTGCGGGCCTTGCTGCGGGAATATACGCAAAGCGTTTCGGGCTTGAGCCTGTGGTCATTGCAAAGGAAAGCGGCGGCCTGATGGCAACCGCACCTCTTTTGGAAAACTGGCCTGGAGAAAAAGCGATTACCGGGCTTAAGCTTTCGCAAAAAATGGAAAAACATGCAAAAAAGCTCAAGGTCAAGATTGTTTTTGACTCAGTTGAAAAGGCGCATGCAGATGGCGAAAAGTTTGTTGTTGGCACTATTGAAAAGCAGTATTTTGCAAGGTCAATCATCCTTGCAACTGGAACCAAGCACAAGCACTTGGGCGCGCCCGGGGAAAGCGAGTACGCAGGAAAGGGAGTAAGCTACTGTGCAACCTGTGACGGGCCTTTGTTTGCAAACCGCACCGTTGCAGTTGTTGGCGGGGGCGACTCTGCGGTAAAGACTGCCCTTTTGCTTGCACAGCACGCTTCCAAAGTCTACTTGATTTACCGCGGAAGCGCACTCAAGTGCGACTATTTCAACAAGGAAAGCGTGTGCTCCAATGAAAAAATCAAGGTAATCTATGAGACTAACATCACAAGGATACTTGGCGAGAAGATGGTCAAGGAAGTTGAGTTTGACAAAGCATACGAAGGCTCAAACAAGCTTGCAGTTGACGGGGTATTCATCTCAGTTGGCCACACGCCACGCTCGGAGCTTGCAACAATGCTCGGGGTTGCGCTTAATGAAAAGTCGGAAATAATCGTTGACAAGCGCGGATTTACCTCGGCTTTGGGCGTGTTTGCAGCAGGCGACGTCACGGACTTTGGCTTTAAGCAAGCAATTACAGGAGCATCCCAAGGCGCAACTGCAGCACAGGCGGCCTACGAGTACGTGGCAAAAAAAGCACTGCTGGCTAAGAAATAGCACGAGCAAAAACCTACTCTAAAGTCTTGGGATTTTATTCCTTTTCTGCGCAGATATCTTATGGCAATACTTGTTCTGAATTTCGGCGGCCAATTCTGCCACCTGATTGCGCGGCGAATACGCGAGCTTGGCGTCAAGTCCGAAA
>JBAZHM010000113.1:0-3883 GCA_041652355.1 Candidatus Micrarchaeia archaeon
CGGAACCGGCGTTTTCATTTGAGGGCGGAACTGGTGACGGAGTCGGCGTTGCAGTTGGAACAAAAAAAGTGGGTAACGGCGTTGCGGATGGAATCGGAGAGGGAGTTGCCCCGGGAGTAGGAGACGGAGTTGTAGATGGAGCAGGAGAGGGAGTTGCCCCGGGAGTAGGAGACGGAGTTGTAGATGGACTTGGAGAGGGGGTAATAGTGGGGTCAGGCGAATTCTTAATATACAAAAGTTTGGTAACGCTCGGACTAGCGGAAGTAATGCTGAACATGGGCGTCTGGTAGTAGGTATAGCTATCCTTGCTTGCGTTGACAAAATACTCTCCAGGCGGAACGTTTTCAAAAAGATACGACCCGTCTGCAACTGAAGCCCCAACAGCAATCACAGCAGATGTATTTGCAAGCATCAGCACTGCGCCAGAAATTGCCGCTTCAGAATCCGTGTCATATACCTTTGCAGTTACGGTTCCTGGAAAAACTATGGGTGTTGCTTCGGGAATTGCAGTTACAGAAGGAACCGGTGCGGGAATAGACTTTGATATGGAATACTTGTTTTCAAAATTGTTGAGGCCATTGTTCATCTGCACATAAAGAGACATTGTAAACGGATCAGTCTTTGAGGAATACACATAGAACACAAAATTCTTTTTAGATTTTGGCGCAATTTTTTCTCCAGAATTAAGCCCGATAAAAGTCCAGTAAACTGAGGTTGCGCTGTCACTTGGACCAAAATAATAATTAGTACCAACTTCGCGCGATACATTAAGAGAATAAACAGGGGAGGAAGAAGTCCAAGAATAATATCCCAAATTTTCCATCGACACACTGACTGAAAAATTACGCACTCCTGAAATTGTGCTTGCCACTTCGGCTATTGAAGGATCTTTGCCCAATGCAGCATCCGCAGGAACGGAATACGCCGTTATTTGGAAAGAAGGACCGAAAGGGGTTGCGCCTTTTTTCATTAGCGCATCCAGAGTTCCCGACGCGCCTGCCAAAGGCGAGGTGAATTGGATTCTGAAATTCTTATTACTGTTTTTTTCAACAGATTCACCAGAAGACAGGCAAAGGTCGCTAGCACTCCATTGCAAGGAAGCGCTAGTGGCTTTGCTTAAGCAAAACTCTGGACCAACCCAAGAATCCTTTGTGTTTGTTGCCTTCAAGTTTGCATTATACAAAGTGTTCGCAATAAGGCGGTAGGAATGGGATTCTGAATCTATTGAAATTTTATTTCCAGACGAGTCAGAAATATCAACCAACTCATAGGAAGCGCCATATTCGAGTGTTGGCGTAGGGGTTGGAGTAGAAATTTCTTTGGATATACTATAGTAACTTTCAAAATAATTTTCTTTTTTCATTATTCCTGTGATAGAAATGGAAAACAACTCAACCTTCGAAGAATACACATTGAACTCAAATTTCTTTTGGTTTTTTGGCTCAACAGCAGTATCAACTCCAATGGTCGTAGTGGAAGCGACTAAATCGGGTTTGAAAGAAAAAAAATCATTATTGCGTTTTAAGTAAAGTGAATAAGTTGGAGAGGAAGAAGTCCAAGAATAATATCCCGCGTTTTCCATAGTCATGCTGACTGAAAAATTACGCACTCCTGAAATCGTGCTTGCCACTTCGTTTAATGAATATTCTTTCCCCAACGCAGCATCGCCCTTTAAGGAATTAATAATAGCCTTGCAAGGAAGGCTTAGCAAATTTTGATGACGATACATCACAGCACCGAAAATTTTTGACACGCCTGCTGATGGTGAAATGAACGATATCTTGAAATCCTTCGAAGAAGACGATTCGACGGTTTCGGTATTTGACAAGCAGCGAATACCACTACCCCACAATTGAGTGTTGCTAGTGTCTTCAGCTATACAATACCTAATACCTGACCAAGATTCTTCACCTAGGTTTGTTACAGTTACTTTAGCAATGTAGGCTGTCCTTTCAAGCAAGCGATAGGAGTTCGTTGCGGAATTCTCAGGTAAAATTTGGTGTTCTGACGAATCCAATATGCTAACTGTGCAAGACGCGTCATCGGGAACAGCGGTTGCAACGAGTGAAGCAGCACAAAACCCCGATGCAAAAAACAAAAGGCAAGCTAGGAAGACAAACGCAAAATTACTTTCCTTTCGCCTTTGGGAATGCACCAAAACTTCAACTGGTATTTTCAGACAATTTCTTTTGCAGCTTGAACGCAAGGAAAGTCAAAATCGAGCCCAAGACTTTGACTAATAGGGAAACTATCGATGAGATTGAAAGCACGGCAATGGAAAGCGCAATGGGAAGGGTCATCACAAATTGCGGGTACATCGGGTCCTTTGCAAACTGCGCCTTTATGTTTACAATTTGCTCTGCAGACATGGGTGCGGGCTTTTCCTTGGACATTTTTTCCAAGGAAGTTGCAATCATCATCTTCTGCGAATTGATGAGCACTACTGACTGGTTGTAGTACGACGCAACCATAGCGTCCTCGTTTGTTGCGTTGATTATTTTGCTTATAGACGCTTCGTAAACTGCATCAATCATTGCATCTTGTGCGCTTTGGTTAAGCGAAGAAAAACCAGGAACCGATGTTGAAAGCTGCGCCCTGACGGAGTCGCGGGGCATCATCTGCTCCACCTGGCTTCGCACTTGTGCATAAAGCTGCTGCAAGACAGAATCGCGCGGAAGCAGCTGCTCCATCGAAGTCTGGTTAATCTGATAGTTTGCGATAATCTTTGCCCCTATCCCTGCACCCTGGTTCATAATTACGGGAACGCCGCTTATCATGCCGGTGACTACCTTATCAAGGTACACTGCCGGGCTCAAGGATACTGCAATGAAAGTAAGCAAAAAAGCCACCACGCTGAACGCCCGGATGCCCCAGTTTACAGTTGCATACGCTTCGGAAAGCGACGCGTTTTGGCGCGAAAGCCTGCTTG
The DNA here is from genome assembly GCA_041652355.1 of Candidatus Micrarchaeia archaeon. GTDB lineage: Archaea > Micrarchaeota > Micrarchaeia > Norongarragalinales > CAINOH01 > CAINOH01. Next base: position 2,930 of record JBAZHM010000113.1, read on the forward strand.
CAAAGAACGCTGTGCCGATTATCCCAAATGCAAAAGCGATGAACGGGTAAAGGTAGGTTGAATACAAAAAGCCAAGTAAAATTGCGGGAATGAAAGTTGCAAACGCTGCAAGCCCTGCTGCGTCAAGGCTGCGGAGCCCCCGCGAGGCGAATGCAGCAACTGCAATTGAAAGCGATACGGCAAAAAGAAACATCGCTGATGCCGGGCTGAGTACCTTTGCAATCGTGCCATCGGTATTGGAAAGGTCCACAATCGAACTAAACTCAAGGCCAATCCGAGAATACGTAAAAAGTGTAAAGGCAAAGACCAAGGCAAGGACAAAAAACATCATGAGGCTGAGCTTGCGCTCATCATCAAGGGAGCCAAAATCAAGTATGGATGCTTTTTCCGAATCTGCGTTTGCTGGTGCGGTCTCGCAAGCATCGGCGACCTTAGTAGAAGCCATGCAAGCAATTAGTTTTTCGGGCTTAATAACCATTACAAATTTGGAGGCAAACTACTGCGGAAGCTGCACGGTTGCAAGCCCGCCTGCATTGGTGACAATCACAGTTGTCTCAGATTGCGACACCAATTTTCCTGCTTTTTCTGCCAGGGGAAAGTAATCCTCAAACCCGCCGCAGCGCAAAAGGTCGTTGATTGCAAGGTCCAGGTGCATTTGCGGAAGGTCTTTTGAAAGCCAGCGCTTGCAGAAAGGAAGCCCGCGGTATTTTTCCACGTGCTTTTGCAGCTGCCTGCTTTGCAACAGCCGGGTTTTTCCTTCTCCAAGCCGGAAAATCTGGCACTCGGACGAGTCGCGGACAATCCCTTCGCCAGTTGTTGCAAAAGGCTCGATTGCAAACACGTCGCCTTCCTCAAACTCATAGGAGCCGTGTGCAATGTTGGGCACTTCCTCGCCCGCATGGATAGTATACTGGTCAAGCGAATGGCCGCACAGGTTGACAACGGGGTTGAACC
>JBAZHM010000114.1:0-3878 GCA_041652355.1 Candidatus Micrarchaeia archaeon
CGCCAGTGCTATGCCTATTCCCCCAAACACTGCTATTGCGCAGTCCAGGTAGGTGAGGAATCGCTCGGTAAATACCCCGATTCCAAGAGCGTCGTTTTTTACAAGCAACAGGCAGGCTATGAGCCAGGCGAAAGCCATCGCCTTGTTTTTTGAAGGCACCTTGGAAAACGGAAGAAGCAGGATTCCGGATATTGCAATGAATTGCGGGTTTCCTTGGATGTACTCAAGCGGGTTGATGGACTTTCCAAACTCCTTCGCCCCAAGCTGCGGCAGGCACTTAAAGTCAAGGCAAGTCATTCCCGTCTGGCGGATGTGCCAGGCCATATACGTAAAGAACGCGACAATGCCCGCAACTGCAGCAGTGAACACTGGTGGCTGGATTATTGCGCTAAAGAATTTTTCAATTGCAATTTTTCCTTTTGAAAACTCCTTTTCAATTACCTCGAAATATTCATATGCAAAGTAGATGAATGTTGTGAGTATGAACACAAGAAGCGATGGCTGGTGGTCAAGCGCAAGCACAAGCGCAGTGAGCGCAGCTAGCAAAAGCCGCCTTTTGAGCACAAAATAAAGCGCAATCGGAAGCAGCACATTGCCCAGTCCAAGCGGGCTGTTGCGCGTTGCCCAAGTCATGAAGTTCATTGATGCCATTGCGATTATTCCCGCGGCAACGCCTGCCCTCCAATCATTGGCTATGGCCTTTGCAATCAGGTATATTGAAAAAGCAAGAAGAACCGAAAACAGCATCGCAATCAGCCTTTCAGCCCAGACAAAATCAAGCCCAGCAAGCATTGCGGTCCCTGCTACAAGCGCAGGGTATGCCGGAAGGTGGTATGTCGGAGTCACCCCGCCAAAGACAACTTCCTTTTCCGCGTAGTGCCCGGTTTCCATTATGAATACCGCGCGGCCCGCGTGAAGCATTGCGTTGTCCCATGTTGGCAGGAATATTTTTGCCTTGTCAAACATGCCCCAATAGAATATTGAAAACGAGAGCGTTACCAGTAGCAAAAGCCCGGTAACCCGAAAAACATCCTGCTTGGAGATTGGTTGCATGCGTTTCACTTTAGCTTGAAAATGTATGTGCTTTGGTTTTCGTAAATTTTTTCAAACATTTCAGGAGACTCCGCGAATTTGATTAGGTTGGCGTCCTTCCACCCGTACGCGTAGAATCCCGAGCGCGTGTTTGCAAAAACGTAAGTGATGTTCCATTTTTTCATGAGGTTGTAAGCTTCGACAGAGCTGTTGCTCAAAAAAGACTTTTCATTGTCCATGTACCTTTCATTGGCCCTGTCTGCAAGTTCCCACGCCCCGCCAATAGCGCCAATTTGGAATGACGTTGCCGTGAGCATTTCGCATGCGAACATGTCACATGCAAAGACGCTCTGGTGCGGCACGTTTGCATAAGCCCACTTTGCAGCTTCAAGCTCGCCTTGAGTCACAACCGGGTCAAACCAGCCCGAAGTGCCGTTTATTGCGAAAGAGTAAACCCATTGGCTGCAAGCATAGGCGCCCGCTGCAAGGAATATAAGTGTAATCAGCGTTTTTCTTTCCAAATCAGCCAACCTTCCAATAAAACCACTGCTGAAATTCCAGCAAGCGCACTCCAAAAATTAAGCCCAATTGTAAACGTTAGCGCTATGAATACAATGCAGCAGATTACCACCGAAATTGCCGCGCTCAAAAAGATTTTTTCCACAAAGCCTTCGAAAAGCCCGTCTTCTTCACTAGTGCCAAACAGGTGGTGCAACCTGCTGTTTTTGCGCTTGAGCTTCAAAAAAAGGTACCCTGGCGCAATAAGCGCAAACGCAACGAAAATTGCTGTTCGCAGAATATCAAATGCGTTTGGGGCACCAAGAAAATCCATAATGCATCAAGCTAACCTGTTTATTTGATATATTTGTATTCCGCCTTCAAAATAAACCTGTGCAAATTCATCCCAGCCTGCAAAACCGGGGTCGCATTTGTAATTCTCGCGTTCGCTGCTGCCATAGTATACGTACCCTATTCCAAGCTGTTTGGCAATCTCGATAGCCTGCTCTTGGGTCTGCGCGCAATACATTTTTGAAAGAAGCTGGCTATTTGCATTGTTCTTTCCGTTTCCCATTGCATTCACCCAGCCCCAACCGTAAGTTGCAACTCTGTAGCGGCCGGCAAAGCCGTCAATTGGCGTGTTGTGCCTCGGGTAGGCGGCAAAAACCGCGTCTGCTGGCGTATTATCCGCAATCCATTGCCCAGCCTGCAGCTCGTTGCTTGTAAGCCCCACCCACCTGTTGTTGTACCACCATGCAAGCGTAAAAAGCGTGGATGCGCTTGCAACAAAAAGAAACGCCAGCAGAAGCACCGGGCCTGCTTGCTTGATTTTTTGCGCAATATCCCACACCAAAAATGCGGCTGTTATTCCTGCTGGTACGAACATGAACACGAAGAACTTGTTCAAGTCCCAGTCAAGCCCGGGCATGCTGATTGCATTCGGGATTGAGAAAAGAAAAAGTGCCAGAAGAGAAAGGAATGCAAGCCCCGAAATAGGGATTTCCATTAGTCCTGTTTTCTTTTTTGCAGCTATGCAATAAGCGCAATACGCTGCTGCAATTGCAGATGCGACAAATACGATGCCAAGGTTCTTGGCATAAAATTCGGCAAATCCCGCAAGGTCTTTTGGGGCCATCCAGCCAAACGCCAAAGAAACCGTCAAGTCCGTCTGCCCGGCGCCATGCCCGAATACCGTCCAGTATATCGGCATCCCGATTGCAAGTGCTGCAACTGCAAAAAGGCCGAACGTGCGAAGGTGCGCATGGATTTTTCCTTCAGCAACAGCATCTGCTGTATGCTTTAGGAATGCGGCAAGCACACAAACCGGCCCCGCATAGAAATGGAATGGCACGCAAAGCCCGGCAAGCCCGCCAGCAATAATATTCCGCCTTTCTTTTCCCGCCTTTTCAGATACTAAAAGCAAAAGCACAGCGCAAAACATCACAATGCCCGCCATGATTGCCCGCTGCGGCATCAAAAAACCCGGAACCAGCGAGGGAATTTGGTACTCCTTCCAGTCGTTGTCATACGCATCGGATGTGATGATTTTCAAGAAATCCGCAGGGTTTGCAGAAATGCTTGGAATGGCCCTGGTGAATGCGAAGCTTCCGCAAAGAAGCGCTGCTGCAGCTGCAAAGAGGGCTGCTTTCCTGTTTTTTCCAAGTTCAAACGCAATCAGGTAGCATAGCAAAAAAAACAATGCGGGGTATGCGGAGTTTTCAACTTGCATTATTTGCGCAAACCCCATTGTAGATTGCTTGGAGTATATTGCAGTGAGGAAATCCGCAAACCAGTGGTAATTCAGAGGCTCTCCTGCAAGAAAAGGCACTTGTGGAGGGAAGTTGCCGTTGTTTACTGACAGTATTACCGGAACGTGCGCAAACGAATCCGCCCAATTCCACCCTGCAACAACCATCCCTTCCTCAGATGGCGCCCAAAGTGTTGCGGTGTTGATTGCAAGGAATCCAAAGAACACCAGCAGTGTTGCAGCTATTGCAAGCCAATGCGCCCTGGCTTCAGAAGCGATTTCTTTTTTCCAATTTCCCATTTGCGCTTTGCCGTATTTTTGCGAAACAATCCAAAATATCGCCGACACAATCGCAAGGCTCGCTGCTATGGACGCACGCGAGTACCCAAGCGCAAGCGACACGAAGTAAACCGACGTTGCAATCGACGCAAAACCAGCGACAATCGCAAGGCATGCCTTTGAAAGAAAACCAAGCTTTGACAGCACCGAGTCAACAGCAACAAACGCTGCGATGTAAAAGCAGGCAAAGCAAATTGTTGCAAGCGCAGGGTTTGGCACTACCAGCGCAAGAACGATAAAAAGAAAGTTCACAGCAAAAAAC
>JBAZHM010000115.1:0-3845 GCA_041652355.1 Candidatus Micrarchaeia archaeon
TCAATCAAAAACTCGAAGAATATGTTCGCAACCTGAAAAGTCGCTGATGTTGCTTGAAGGGAAAAAAATGGACGTCCTCGAAGCGCAGAAAACCCGCCGGAGCATCCGAAAGTACCAGAAAAAGCCAGTAGAACAGGAAAAGGTTGACAAAATCCTTGTTGCTGCAATGCAGGGCCCGTCCGCAATGAACGAGCGGCCGTGGCACTTCATCGTAATTACTGACAAAAAAGTGCTTTGTGAAATTCCCAAAGTCAGCGCCTATGCGCAGATGCTTCCGGAAGCACCCCTTGCAATAGTCGTATGCGGCGACCGGGACTTGGAAAAGCTTGAAAATATGTGGGTGCAGGACTGCTGCATCGCCTCTACCAACATCGTGCTTGCAGCGCATGCCCTAGGGTTGGGTGCGGTATGGACTGCCGCATACCCGCTTCCGGGAAGGGTGGAGGGCCTGCAAAAGATTCTTAGTCTGCCAAAGAGCATAGTTCCGCTTTCAGTAATTCCCATTGGCTATCCTGGTGAGGAAAAGCCGGCTGTAAACCGGTTTGACAAGTCAAGGGTGCACAAGGACCGCTGGACTGCCTGAGCGCTTTCAATGCCTATTTTTATTAACTAAAACAGGCACTATGCCATTGCGGATAAAGCCGCATTTTTCTTCCCGATGCGGAAGCAAAAGCACTAGGATGGCGATAAAGACAAAAGATGGCTCTTGACGGTTTTGACTGGATTGAGAATAGCAACTTCTTGTTAATTGCAGCAGGCACAGTGATCGCAGTTTCGCTGGGTGAGCTTGCTGTTGGAAGCGTATTTTTAGGAGTAGGCGTTGCGTACTCGTTTATTTCTTAGGCTTTGGCAGTATTCTTTGCAACCGAGTTTTCGCACCTCTTTTATTGGTTGCCTTGCAAAATAATTTTCCTAATATTAGCTGTAATATTGCAAATCCTACGCGCGACCATGGTCTAACGGTATGACGGCAGCCTTCCAAGCTGCAAGCCCGGGTTCGACTCCCGGTGGTCGCATTCAACCATAGGTTCAGTTCCTGCAAAGCCTTGAACGGCGCTAATCTATTGTCCTGCCCTCGTCAGGACTGAAGCATTTTGGATTTATAAGGACTGCTCCGGGCTATCCGATGTGGTTTTTTTTTCGCCCGTTCGCTAGGCGTAACCGTTTTTTTTGCTGAAAGTTGAGGGGAAGGGCAAAGACAATATTTAAGTAGTTCTGCCCCTCATTTTGTCTATGGATTCAGAGGGTTTACGGTCTCGTTTTCGCGGAATTCTACGCGGCCAAGGTGCGACTGAGTATTTAGTGATTCTTGGCGCGGTCTTGCTTGTTTCGCTTGTTGTTGTAAGCTTAACTTCTGCATCCACATCTTCACAAGTTTCAATGAAGCAGCAGCAATCCCAAGCCTATTGGTCGTCCTTGTCACCAATCAAGGTTTTATCCTCCAAAGTTGTTGATTCGAATCTTGTTCTTCAAGTGCAGAACACTGGCACTTCTACCATTCGCCTTGATGGAGTCAACGTCGGCGGTACCGACCTTCCAATCTACCCATACTATTCCGGTGATTATTATGGTTCGGCGTATTGTTCCAAGCCGTATGATAATTTTTCGGCAACAATGACTTGTGCGTTGATGGTTGGCGCTGGTGAATCCGTTTACGTTGCGGTACAAGGTGCCGGAGTGGTTGATTGCGGCGGTAAGACCGGGATAGAGCTTTCCAATGTGCAGTTCGCTTATTCGCTTGGCGGTTCAAGCATCACGAACATCATTCTTAAGGGTGACAAGCCGTTGGTCACGTCGTGTGGCGTCAAGGCTTGTGATGTTAATTGGGTAAAGGTTCCCGGCAATTCTTCTTTCCTGGTCAATGATTTTTGCCTGATGAAATATGAGGCCAAGCAATCGGGCGTTACTGCCATTTCGAACTGGTCTGGTACTCCGTGGATTTCCATTAACCAGACTTATGCTTCCGACCGTTGCTCAGCGCTTGGTTCGGGTTATCATTTAATCCGCGACCGCGAGTGGAATGTGGTTGCGAATAATGTCGCTGGAGTTGCTTCGAACTGGTTTACTCCCAATGCAGGTATATCCGCTGGTACTGGTAGGCAGTGCTTGTTTGGCGGGCACATGCAGTGTGATGCTTCCGGTAATGGTTGTTATGCTGCGTTCAACGCGTCTTCTGATGATGGTGCAGGTTGGTGGAATGGCACTACTAACGCGAGTGTTTCTGCTACTGCGACTTGTCCTTTTGTGGCTGATGAGGGTCGTGGTTTCGAGACTCGGCGTACGTTCTATCTTTCCACCGGGGATGTAATCTGGGACTTGTCTGGTAACGTGTGGGAGTGGACGGATGGCGCAATCACGAGCAACGCTTGCAGTGATGGGACGATGCCTGTTCCTTGCACTTCGTCGCAGTGGTTGAATTATTCTGCTATTACGAATTTTATGGCCGCGAATTGGACTCGTTTGCCGAATCCGGTTTGGAATTCGACTTACGGCACCGGCAATATTTACGTTGATTCGAATTGCGCGTACGGTTCGGATTTAGGCAATGAGAATTGCGGGGTCGGCGACCACTCGACTCACGCGTTCCTGCGTGGCGGCACTTGGAATAGTGGGGCGCATGCAGGGGCGTGGGCGTTGACTCTGAATAATGCCCCCTCGAATGTGAATGCCCACAGTGGGTTCCGGTGCGCCCGTTGATGCTTTCTTGTAATCTTGCAATCTCGCAAGGTTTTTTAGTTCAGTAATTTCAGGGTTCAAAAAAAGTTGAGTGCAGGTGCAGTGCGCCGAGGCAGTGCAATGTAACGTGCCGAGGCGCGAGGCCGCTAAGGCCGAGCGCGCTGCTAAGGGCGTTTTGTTATAACTTGTGATTTCCGGACGCTTTTTTCGCGTGTCAAATCGTCTTGTCCGGGCTGTGCAATAGCCATTTCCACAGCGGTACGACCCTTATTTTCAGCCCTTCCGAAGTGATTTCGCTTTCCTGGTCGTAAGTCAGGATAGTCCTTTTTTTTGGTTTGAGTCTTTTTGCCGCTTCGACGAGCCCGTCCACTTCCCTGGCTTTGTTGTCGTCGGTCAGTGCGTAGGTAACTTGGATGCACTCGTCATCGGTCACGAAGTCGCACTCGCCTTTCTGCCTGAGATAGTGGAGGCTTTTCTTGCGACGGGCAAGCTCTATGCAGACGAGGTTTTCCATCAGGCGGCCGGGGTCCTTGTCTACGTTGAAGTAGTTGGCCAGGCCGTGGTCTATCAGGTATGCTTTCCGGCCGTATGCGGCTTCCTTGGCCGGGGATTTTTGCAGGGGAGTGGCGTACATGCAGAAATACGTGTTGGAGAGTATCTCGGCGTATTTTTGCACCACCGAGGTGCTTGAGACGTAGCCGTTGCTCTTGGCCACATTGTTGAACTTGTATATCGAGAACTCGCACGAGTAGTTGCGCGAGAGGTAGTTCATGAGGAAACGCACAAGGCCACTGTTGCGAATCCTGTAGCGTTCGACGACGTCCCGGTAGAACATGGTCTTGAAGTATTCGTCGAGTATGCCCAAGTCGCCTTCCAAGACGACTTCGGGAAAGCCGCTCAAGCGGAAATACTCGTCGAACAGCTTGCGTATGGCGTTCTTCTGTTTGTCATATTCCCATTTGTCTCCGATGGCAACCCCCCGGAAGAGCAGGAATTCCGAAAACGAGAGCGGCAAGACCTCAACTACTGCGTTCCTGCCGCGGAGCTGGGTGGCTATTTCGCGGCCGAGCATCAGCGAGTTGGAGCCGGTGACGAATACCTTGTAGCCAGAATCGCACAGCCTTCGGGCGAATAATTCCCAGCCTGTGACTGCCTGCACAGATCGGAAG
>JBAZHM010000116.1:0-3798 GCA_041652355.1 Candidatus Micrarchaeia archaeon
ACATTTCGCCAATTCCCGCATTTTGCATGCTTTCCTCGTCGGACAACTCCGCCTTTGTTATTGCGCGCGCCTTCTCCTTGATTTCATGGTCGTATGGCTCGTTCAGGAATTTCCCGAGAGTCAGTATCTTGTCAAACTCATCCCTTACGGCAACGTTGCCTTTGTGCACGTCCCGTTTTTCTTCCAGCCACTTGAGGGTATTTTTCACGCCCGGGGTGGAGTCCGCCACGAGCCTGTGAACCATGTCGCACTCTTTTTGTGTTATGACGCCGTTGACTTTCAGTGTGCTGGCAAGGTACCTCAACGCAGTAGGCGCCCACAGTACGACGTCCCTGGACCCGTGGATTGCCCTGACAGCGGAGCGGGCCATGGGAACTTCTGTGTCCGCGATTTTCCCAAGCAGATCGGTCATCGCGTGGAAATTCCTTTTCTGCGCCTTTGCATCCATCCTCCTCCACTGCAGTATCGTGGCGCCGTACAGCTTCTTGCTGTTTTCCGCCCTGTTGCTTGCAGGCATCTTTTTCAATGACTCGCCGATTTTCCTGTAAAGGTCGAAATAGCTGTTATCCTTGTGGATGCTGCTCGGGCCTTGCATCAGGGAAAAAAACAGGAGGTTTTCAACAGCCTCGTCAAAACGCGGGTCAAAGACCAGCTTGCCTGCGTCCTTGTGCTTTACGACGTGGTCAAGAAACGCGGGCGCGTGGGCACTTACCAGCTCGTTGGCTTCCCGGAACAGGTACCCGTCCCGCCCGTCTTCCTGCCCTCTTCGGCCAAGCGGCTGACATAACTTCCCAGTTCTCCGATTCCCTTTTGAAGGATTTTTGCCGGCGCGTTTCCCGGAGCCTTCTTTCTAAGCGAAGACAGGGTGGAATAGAACGGCTCGCCCTTGATTCGGTTTGGGTCCAGTTTTGGAAAAAGATTTGCCATACCCCGCCACTATCCGCATCTTATTAGCTAAAGTCATTTTGTGGCGCTGTAAGAATAAATATACCATGATTTGGCGTTTAGGCATACGCCGCCTTGCCAAAGATGCGTCGGACGGCTTGCTGCTGTTTGTTTTGCTTATGGCTGATTATTTTATTATTGAGTTGCTCGCGGTCTGTTAATGTACGAAGGCGAATTGGGGTCGTCTGTGTGCCTTTCTTTGTTTGGTTGATGAAGCAGAAACGGCCGTTGTAATATAGCAGCGGCCTGCTATTGTTGTCGGTGGGGGTGATTTCCTTTGCAAGCTCCGCTGGAATCAGTATGGGTTGCTCCCCGAACTTTTCCAGTTGGGTTCCCGGCAAACTGCCAATTGAAGCCACGATTTCGGGATGGGATGCAAGCAAACGCTTGGCTGCGCTTTCAAGCCGTTTAGGATAACTAACTGCTGTTGCTTCCATATCCCTGTTCATATTTGCCACATGACCAAAAACCACGTCAAGGTGGCTCTTTTGGCTTTTCGAATCCGCGTCCACGTCTCTCCTGAGGATGTCGTCTTTATGTTGTTCTTTGCCCAACCACTGCTTGTCTTTTTTCAGGGCGCCGTAGTCCCTAAGATACTCCCTGCCTGGCTGCATCTTGTCACCCCATGCCGAAACCAAGATACTTCTCATCTGTTGATAATCGCCGTTTGCGATATGGCTTGCAACCTGCTTGAATTGCCCGGTTTCAAGCAAACCCTCATTGCATAGCCAGCGCAACATCTTGTACGCGGTACTCGGCGTCGGGTTTTGACGATATTTTTTCATGTAAGGGGAAAGCGTTTTCAAGGACTCAAGTATTCTCCTGCTATTTTCGTGAGTGATTTCATTCTCATCCTTGACATCGAGCATTCTTTTGACGTCTTCCTTTTTCACATTTCCCTTTGATGCGACGTACTTCATGACCGCAAGTATCCTGTTCCGAGAGTCTTGGTACTCGGGGGATGGCGACTTCTTGAACTCATTCTCAAGCCACTGTATCTTCTCATGCAGCTGGTCAGGCTCAAGATTTAGGAATGTGTGGATGGTACTGCCCTGTTTTTGCGTAAGACCTGCCTTTTCTATGCTTTGCCCTTTTTTCAGGAAGTCGTTTATTTTTGTATCAATATTGTAGCTGTTATGGATTCGGCGTATTATGGACCGTACGTATGGATTTTTGAAATATTCCGTCCTTTTTGTCAGACGTTCCATGACTTCTGCAAGAGGCTTCTGTATTTCCTGGTGCACCGATGGCAGGGTGTCGTCCCAGTTGTGCGCGACCATTCCCATTATGCGCTTTACCGCTTCCTTGCGTTCTGCCGGGTTGAGATTTTCCGAATAATCCATGAGATTGGAGACAAGTCTAGGGTAATTCGTGTAATGCAGAAGAGTAAGGGGAAAATCATTCACGAGATAGGAAGTCATCGACGCGACAGTTTTAAGGTTCGGTTTCTCTTTTTCCAACATCGAGGGCAAGATATAGTCAACGATAATTGGCGCTTCTCCTCGATTTCTAACCTTCAGGTCTTTCAGTTCCATATCCTCAAAACCTTTAACGCGGCATCCTTCTCAATTTCTTGTTCCGCTCCAAGTACGAATACACTCCCGCGTGCGTGCTGCCCATCAGGAGGCGGTTGATTGCTTCCCGAGCGTCGTGCAGTTCCTCGAAGGTGCCTATGATTGCAATCTTGTGCTCCCAGACCGAGATGTGCGCCTCGCTCAGGTCCTCAAGCACTTTTTTTGCCTTTCCTTCCTGGCCAATCACCCGTGCGAGGTAGCGCTCGATTAGCTTTTCCGACCCCGCAAAGAACGTGTCAAGGTCAATGACCTCAAGGTAATACTCATCATCAAAGAGCTTGTACGCCTTCTCCGGCGCAAAACCGTAGTTGATTGCGTTGACTACCATTGAGGCAACCCAGACAGCACCGCCGTCTCCCTCGATTTCGATGTCTCCATCCTCAAGCTTGATGTCAACACCAAGGTCGTCCTTGAGTCTCTTGAGAACCGCGCCGTCTTTGTCCTTGTAGGCCTTTATCCTTTTTTGAGGGACCTTGATTGTATCCATACGAGTATCACATCTATTCTCTGTATTAATGCTTTTAACCGCGTTTCTTTTCAGTCTTCCTTCCTGTTTACCGTGACCTTCCGGTAAACTTCCTCATCGGATGTCTTTACGCCGAGCTTTTGGAAAAAGTCTGCAATGTTGTGGCAGTCCTTGCGTAAAAACATCTCCGCGTGCGGGTGGTTCTTTTCCACTCCCTGCGCCCAGTCTATCAAGTATGGCAAGCCTTTGTGAATTATGATATTGAAGCTTGAAAGGTCAGCGTGTATGAGCCCTGCATCGTAGGTTTTGCGCATGTTCTCAACCACGTCTTCGTATGTTTCCTGCGGGTTGGCAAGAACTACCTGCTCCATAAGCGCGGACTGGAACCCGCCTTCTCCAAGGAACTCCATGATTATGACGTTTACACGGAGGTAGTATGGCTCTGGAACTCTGACTCCTGCACTGTGGCAAAGCTGGAGGTTGGAATATTCCTTGCGTGTCCAGTCATTCACCAATAGGCGCTTGTTTTTCCTCGGGTCAAACTTGCGGTCTCCCTCTATGTACTGGAGCATGGTCTTGAACATCGAGGTCTCGTACTTGAATATCTTCACAGCCACGTGCTCGGGTTTCATATTCCTGTCAAACCGGGTTGCACGAAACACGCAGGCTTCCTTGCCGCTTGATATTGGAAAGTCGAAGCTGTCGATTTTGCCGGTGTTCATCATCCAGTTGAGTATCTCAAGCACCTTGTCATCCAGGACCTTGCTTGAGTAAATCTTCATGCGTTCCTTTATCGGCTTGACCTCGCGCTCG
>JBAZHM010000117.1:0-3026 GCA_041652355.1 Candidatus Micrarchaeia archaeon
GCGGTTCTCCAAAAGCCAACCCTTACCGGGGCCCGAAGTCCTTTTGCCTTGGCAGCCTTGCATACCGCAACAACTGGTCCGGAAGCCTTTCTGGTTTTTCCGGTGAGGAGGCCATCTGGCGGATGGGCCGCAAGGTTTACACCGGGCATTATTCCGGCGGTCTTGTATGCCAAAATCACGGGTGAATCCCGGCTGCCCGAAACAATTAATAGCCTGCAAATGGACTATTTGTAAGCTAGTTTTTTGCAAATTTAGCACTTAGAGTTTACAGTCGCGTTTTAGGGGTGTAGGTATTTCATGAAGATAGTATTCGGAGACCCGAAGTCCAAGTTCGTGTTCCAAAAGGAAATTGATGCAGCAAAGGAAGCCCAGTTTTTGGGAAAAAAGATTGGCGATAAGTTTGATGGCTCAATAATCGGGCTTGAAGGCTACGAGCTTACCATTACCGGCGGTTCGGACAAGTCCGGCTTTCCAATGAGGCAGGACATTGTCGGAGTCCGCAAAATCTTGGCGTTCCTTTCAGGCGGTGCGGGAATCCGCAAGGTAGCAAAAGGATCGCGAGAAAAGCGCAACGTGGTTGGAAACTCAATCACTGAGACCATTGCGCAAGTCAACGCAAAGATAACCAAGGACGGTTCCAAGTCCCTTGCAGACTGCGGTTTTGTGCCAGCATCTGAAGAGGACCGCAAGAAAAAGAAGGAAGAAAAGAAGGCTGCGGCAAAGTCCGGCAAGGCAAAAGGAAAGCCCAAGAGATAATTTCTTTCCTTTATTCCCATCTTTTTCTTTTAATTTTCTTTTTTCAATTTTTTTCTTCATTTTTTATATTCTTCAATTTTTTGTTTGGTGTCTTTATTTGTCGCAAAAGGAAACAGGCAACATCACTTCTTTTCTGGACGCACAATCAATCCCGTACGAAAAAATCACGCACGAGCCAGTGCTTTCCGCACAGGATGCGGCAAGGGTGCGGAACCTTGCGCTTTCAGATGCAATAAAGTCATTGGTTGTTGAGTTCCGCAGAAAGGACAAGACCTTCACAGTTTGCGCCGCAATCCGCGCGGACAGGAAGCTTGACTTGAAAAAACTCAAGGCAATTTTGCAGGCTGACGAAACCAAGCTTGCGCCTCTGGATAAACTAGAGTCCCTCACCGGATGTGCTCCCGGAGGCGTGCCTCCATTCGGCCATACCCCGAAGATTTCGGTTCTTGTGGACAAGTCGCTGTTTGCAGATGAGAACAAGGTATTGGAGTTTGCAGCTGGACAGAACACGGTTGCAATCAAGATGAAGGCGACAAACCTCAAGGCCGCCTTTGAAGCTTATGGCGCGGCGTTCTTTGATTTGAGCGCCTGATTTGTGCCCTATACCAACGGTCGTCTCCATTCGTTCTTTTCCCAGTATTTTGGGGTTTCGTGAATGTTTTTCCTTGCTGCAATTACGAAAAGCAGCGCCTTGTTTTGGGCAATGATATCTGGCTCATCCGGATAACCGGGCAGTTCATTTTTCATTGCGTATTTTTTCTGGATTTCGTCGTTGAACTCAGCGAATATTGCTTTCTGAGTTATGCGATTGAAGATAATCTGCACGATTCTTTTTACGGGTATTTTCGTCTCGTCCGCGACCGCTTCTGGGGATTTTCGGTCCATCAAGTCGAAATAGACCTTCTTAAGAGTAGGCAGTTCGTGCTCTTTCATTATTTTTTTATACTCGAGGATTTCCCTCTTAGCCGGAGGAACGTACCTTCCATCGGCCCAGTCCCTTTCGGTAAGCTGCGGCCTGCCTGCTTTTTGTTTCGGTTGGGTGGATTTCGGCCATGGATAGCCCATGGATGGAACCGCGGTTTTTTTATCGAATTGGTTAAGCAACCTGCGGGCTTCATGAAGGAACCTTCTTGGCATTCCTTTCCTTTGTGCAGGAGAAACGATTTGTCTTGAACGGATTAGTGCTGTTTCGCGCTCTTTTACCTTCAAACCTGGCAAGGTTGCCTTTCCAGGCAATCGTTCATCCGTTTGAATCTGGGAATCGTTTGATTCCAGCTTTTCTTGGTTCTCCGTCCTTTCCTGTGCCGAGCCGTAGTCAATGCCGGAAGTGTGTTGCCGTATTTGTATTACGCCTACTCCGGTTTTCGATTTTATTATCTTTGGGGATTTGCCTTCCTTCCACATTTTGTGAATTATCTCAATGGTTTCAAGCGGCAATGTTGCTTTTAGAGGTTTTTCCTTAAGTGGCTCTTGCGTTTCCGCTCTCTTTTCAATTGGTTCTGCAGGTCGTTCCATTTTTTCAACCGTTTTATGCCTGAATATGCTTGCAATCCGCATTTACTTTTGATTGCCCTTGTTTCAATGGTATATCTACGCATTTTTTAGCCTTGCCAGCTCAATTCATTGGTAACATTTTCAGTCGCTTTGCGACCTTACGGTTGGATTATCGAATGGCAGTCACAAAAGAAGACCTCAAAAAGCAGTTCGCACAGGACTACAAGAAATACTACGAAGTCCCGCTGTTTGCAAACGAGGGATTCCAGCGAAGAGTGTGCCCCAAGTGCGGCAAGGGTTATTGGAGCATAGACAAGGAAGACTGCGGAGACTCATCGCACACTCCGTACTCGTTCTTCCGCAAGAACCCGCGAAAAGAAACTTATGTTGAATTCTGGAACAAGTTTGCAGACTTTTGGATGAAAAAAGGCCACGAAATAGTGCCACGCTACCCGGTAATCTGCCGCTGGCGCGACGACTTGTACTTCAACATCGCCTCAATAGTAGATTTCCAGCGCCTGGAAGCAGGAAAAATGTCTTTCGAGTACCCTGCAAACCCCCTTGTAGTGCCCCAAGTGTGCCTGCGCTTTCCGGACATTGCAAACATCGGCGTAACCGGCAGGCACTTCTCTTCATTCATGATGGCGGGCCAGCACTCGTTTGACTACCCGAATGACAAGCGAAGCTACTGGAAAGATGACTGCATCCAGTACAATTATGATTACCTCACGCAGTGTCTTGAGATACCAAAAGAAGAGATTGTATATGGGGAAGAC
>JBAZHM010000117.1:3036-3789 GCA_041652355.1 Candidatus Micrarchaeia archaeon
CTTGTGGGCAATGCCTGACCTTTCCACCCTTGGGCCATGCATCGAGTCTTTCTCGCACGGTGCAGAGCTTGTAAACAGCGTCTTTACTGAATACACTTATTTTGACAACAAAGTAGTTGACCTTCCAAGCAAAGTCATTGACGTGGGCTGGGGTTTTGAGCGGCTGCTGTGGTTCTACAACGGAACACTCACTGCGTACGACTCGGTTTTCCCGCGTGAAATTGATTTCATGAAGCAAAAAGCAGGCTTGAACATGGATTCCGAGCTTTTTGAAAAATACGCGTCGCTTTCCTCCACTCTTGACGTTGAGACCATGCTCAACATGTCAGCTGAAAAGGAGCGCATTGCAAAGATGCTTGGCACAACTGTCAAGGACTTGGAAAAGTCAATACTTCCAATGCAGGGAATCTACGCCATAGCAGACCACTCGCGCACCCTCCTGTTCGCCCTTTCCGATGGCGCAATCCCGTCCAACACCGCAGGAGGCTACAACCTTCGCGTGATCCTTCGCCGCGCACTCTCGTTCATTTCAGACTACAACTTTGACTTTGGCTTGGTTGACATCTGCGAAATGCATGCAGAAGACCTAAAGCCTCTTTTCCCGGAGTTGTCGGAGAACTTGGATGAAATCCATGAAATACTTGAAGTCGAACGCCGCAAGTTCGGCGACTCCAAGGCAAAGGCATGGAAGTCAAGCCAGGAAATTATTGCAGCAGGAAAGCCAATCACAACGGAAAAGATGCTTGCCCTCTA
>JBAZHM010000118.1:0-3789 GCA_041652355.1 Candidatus Micrarchaeia archaeon
GTTGGCCTTGACATGATTGCAATCCCAGGCACCACTCCCTGGCAGACCATCGCAGGCGTGATGGCCGACGAGATGGCAATCGGCGTGATGAACAACAAGTGCACGGGCGTGCGCCTCATTCCCGTGCCAGGCGGCAAGGAAGGCGATGACGTTGACTTCGGTGGACTCTTTGGCAAGGCCACGATAATTCGGATGAGCAAGAAAAGCTCTTCAAAGTTCGTCACGCGTGGAGGGAGAATTCCGGCGCCGTTGCATAGCATAAGGAATTAATCGTCTTTTTGTTTATCTTGGGAAATCCAAACGCTTAAATTAGTTTAACTAATTCTATATTAGGCGATATTATTATGGAAAACGTCACGGTCAACCTCACAATCAAAGACTACACCAACCGCGTCCTTGGAGTGCTCAAGGAAAAGTACGGCCTGCGCGACAAGGCAGCTGCCCTTGACAAGTTCGCGGAGCTTTACGGCAGCGAATTTGTGGATGCCGAGGTGAAGGACGATGTCGTTCGGCAGGTCATAAAGTCCTGCGATGCCCACATAGCCAAGCATGGGTTCAAGGCAACAAGCCTTGCCGAGCTGCGCAAAATCTGTGAGGCCTGACGCGCTTGCCCTTCAAATTCTCGCTGTCTGATGAACTTAAGGCAGTGCTTGAAAAGACTGCCAAGCGCAATCCCGAGCTGACACGGGCAGTATTCAAGAAAATCGAGCAGATAACGCAGCTCAATGACGAGACCACGATCGACCATTTCAAGAACATGCGCCACGACCTTTCCGACTTCAAGCGCGTGCACGTCGGAAGCTTCGTGCTCTTTTTCAAAGTCTACCGCAAGGAAAAATTCATCCTCTTCGACAGGCTTGACCATCACGATGACGCTTACAAGCGCTGATTATGGATAAAAAAAGTAGTGCCGAGAAGACATTGAATTTTTTTTCCAGCTTCCCTGCGTGCAACGGAATTGATTTTTCAATCCTGTTTTTCCTTACCGCTTTCAAGGCCATCAACTAGCTTTTTTTCAAGCAGCCTGACCCAGATTCCGCGCTCCTTTCTTTTGTGTAGCTCGGCGATTTCTTGGATGGTTTTTCCCTGCGCAACTTCTTCCTTGAGCTGGCAGTCCTCCTCGTCAGTCCACCTTTTTCCAATCCGCGAGACCTTCTCAAGCTGCTTTTGGATTTCCGAGTCCTCCAAAAGCCCGTGCTTTACAAGCCGGAACCGGATGCCGTTCTCCTTTCTCCTATGAAGCTCGGCAATCTCTTGGATGGTTTTACCGTCATTAAACTCCATCCTCAACTGCCCGACTTCCTCTTTTGTCCACTTGCTCCCCGTTCGTAGGCGCTTGCTGGTACTAACTTCTGCTTGGGCCTTCATCGTGGCTTGCTTTAGGGACAAGTTCTTTTCCAAAGCTGCGAGGCAGTCTGAAAGAAATTTTCTTGGAACCTGCAGGTTGAACATTTCAATGTGGGTTCCGTCTTTTTTGTTTCCGATTGCATCGTTCAGATTGTTCCGCAGGGCAGGGAACTGCTCTTGCGTCCAAGTTCCTTGGTAGCACACGCGCAACTCGTCGCCTGCGACGCTGATTACCTTGATTTTCAGGTCCGCTTTGTCGTCGTGCTCGAATATTTCAAAGATGAACCGAAAGTCTCCGTCCTTTTCCTCAAAGAAAGCCATCACTGTCCTTTTCTGCTTCCGGTCTTTGCGCGTTTGAGTCATTTCGTATCGGTCCAAAAACAGTAGATTATAAAAAAAAGTAGTGCCGAGGGGGCGATTTGAACTTCCAGCATCCGGATGTTTTTCATATGGGCTTGTGCAGGGCCGCCCTCTCTTGCGAATACCACGGCAGCCGCTGTATTGCTCCGGGAATCATCCGTATGTTCAAAGGAGGGTTGCCATTTTTTTCGTCAACTACTGCGTTCTTTACAAGTCCGGCGTAGGTGCGGCCAACACATTTGCAAATGTCATATTCTTTTTTTCCCAAAGGCACCTTCCAGTTTAGCCGTTTCCGTTCGTAACGTTCGATGTCGCGGTCCATCCCGAATTCGCGGTATTCTTTCGTGCTCAGAAGCCCGCCTACAAAAACACTCCTGCCACCTGCAGCCTTGATGATCCTGTACATTTTTTCAAAATTCTTGTTCGGTTCGCTTAAAGTGCTAGCGTCAACTTTGCCATCCTTCAGTATTTGGTTAGGTGACCCTTTATCTGTAAGTATAATGGTATGGTTTGGTGCCTTTAGCGCCTCAAGCTTTGTTTTGGCGTTTTGTAGCAACTCTTTTCTGTTTTGTTCAAGGATTATCACAGGCACTTGCTTTTGCGCAAGCAGTCCATTGATAACGCCACGCTGTTCTTTCGTGCCCTTCTCAAACCAGGGATGCACTAGGATGATGACCTTTCCATTGGCTTTCCTGACTTTCTGTGAAAACTCCTCCATGCCCTCCTGCGTGAGACCTAGGAACGGCGGGTTTTTGATGAAGTCTATTTCTTGACAAGCAGCAGTGTTTGTGGTTTTCTTTGCCCGTAAATCAAGCTGTAGCTTTTCTGAAGGTGGTTTGACCGGTGGCTTTTTCACCCAGTTGCTAATAGTGGAAAACAGTTTCATGCAAAACTCCAAAATATATTCCCTTGTTTAAGGTAAAAAAAGTAGTGCCGAGGGGGCGATTTGAACTCCCGACCTCCAGATGGCTCAAAACTCATAGAGTCTCATCAATGCCATCGATGCTGGTAAGCACCCATAAGTCTCTTCATTTCCCATAGCCGCGCCTCGTATCATAGGCATAAGTGCGGCGCAGGGCATTATGAGTCTGGCGCTCTAACCAGGCTGAGCTACCCCGGCAACAAATTTGCATAGGCAAAAGCGGTTTGCACCGCACAGCCTTTGCAGGTATTTATTTTGCCTGCCAAGGGATTAAAACAGTTCGATTAGTAATTGCTAACATAAATTTAGCGCTAATTTGAATGTGAATTTCATGGAGTTTGCAACCGGCGCATCAAGCGCAGAAATGTATTTTGTCCTAGCCTGCTTTGGTTTTGTTGCCCTCCTTTTTTCCCAAAACCGCAAGGCAATGTTCATCGCGGTTATCCTGGCGACGGTTTCAATCCCCGTGTTAAAAAACACGCTCAATGAGGACCGGCCGTGCATTGGCTGGGCGTCCTGCCCGGATGACGCGGGCATGCCCTCTGGCCATTCTACCCTGGCATTCATATTCGCAGCAGGTTCGCTTGGCTCTCCGGCTTTTTGGTTTTTCTTCCCAGCATCCATTCTCGTAGGGTTTAGCCGGACGTATTGGGGTGCGCATTCCCTTTCGCAAGTCGCAGCAGGAGCAGGCCTTGGCATAGCTTTATTTTTCATATCGCAAGAATTGCTGATATTCTTAGGCGAGGTAAAAAGGCAGCGCACCCACTGGAAAGTCAAGCGCTTTGTAAAGATGAAACGCCTTGCAGCCAGGCGCAAGCAGGTGAAAAAGCATGGGTGAAACACTGCGCAAGCTGTTTCACATTACGTTTGGCGCAATAATTGCAATCAGCATCTATTTCCTTGGCCGCGATGGCGGGCTTGCTGCCCTTCTTGTTATGCTTCTTGCAGGCATGGTCTTGATACAATGGAAGCTTTCAGGCTTTGAAGAAAAGGTGATTGATTTTTTCCTTTCCAAAATGGAGCGCAGGGTGGCAATTCCCGGAATTGGCGCGCTCATGTTCTTGCTGGGTGCAATACTTGCTTTGTCCTTTTCAAAAACCGAAGTGTTTGCAGCATCCGTGCTTTTGGTGTTTGCCTTGGGTGACGGAGCTTCCACCCTT
>JBAZHM010000119.1:0-3722 GCA_041652355.1 Candidatus Micrarchaeia archaeon
TATTTCTTTTGCTTTATTTTCTCCCCAAATCGCACTATTGACTCGAAGAACGCTTTCCCATCCGAGCCTTGATTTTGCAGCCCTTCTGCACACCAATATGGGCTGTTCAAAGGATAAAGGTATTTCTCCGGGTGCGGCATCAGCCCAATCACGTTTCCTTGCCGGTTGCAGACTCCGGTGATTGCATCTGTTGAGCCATTTGGAATATCGGGGAACTTGTCAGCAATCTTGCCATCTGCGGTAGTGAACTTGAAAATGATTTGATCATGCTCATAAAGCTCCTCTAGAAGCTCCTTCGACTCTGGAATGAATTTTCCCTCACCGTGGTTTATTGGGCAGAAAATATTCTTCACTCCAGCCATAATCTCGCGGTTTTTGGAAACGTTAGCAAATCGTACCCACCGGTCCTGGAACCTGCCAATGTCGTTTTGGAAAAGAGTGCAATTCGGTTTTTTAGAGAAACTGCCATCGTCCCCGCCAGGGAGCATGCCCGACTTGACTAATACTTGGAAGCCGTTGCAGATTCCAAGCACGGGCTTGCCTTCGAGAATGAATCGGTCAAAGTCATCCCGCAAGTTGAATTTGATTTTGTTTCCCAAAATCTTGCCTGATGAAATGTAATCGCCGTACGAGAATCCGCCGGGAATGACTGCAATGTCGTAGTCGGAGAGCTTCTTGCGTTTTTCCAATAGCTCGAGTATGTGCACGCGCTCGGCTTTTGCTCCTGCCAGCTCGAATGCAAGTGCAGTCTCAACGTCTGCATTGATGCCTGGCGCTCGGAGTATGAGTGCGCGAAGGGCGTCTGACTTTGCATTATTTTGAATTGCCATCTTGCATTCCGTTCATTTGCTTTTTTTAATTACCAGTCCATTGGCTTCTTCCAAGCCGCCTTGAGTTTTGAAACATCTGCATCAATTGCGTTCTTTCCCGAAAGCCCAACCACCGTAAAGTTCTTGCCTGCAGTAATCGAGCCAATCCTTGCAACCGGCAAGCCCTTGAGGGTTTCCTCAAACTTAGCCGCATTCGCAGGCTCGACTTCAACTACAAAACGTGAGTTGGACTCGGCAAACAAGATGAAATCGTCTCGCTTTTCTCCCTCGTAAATGACCTTGCCAAGCGAAATCTCCGCGCCAAGCTCGGAGCCAAAGCACATCTCCGCAACCGCAACGCCCAAGCCGCCTTCGGAGCAGTCGTGGCAAGCGCGGACAATGCCGGAGTTGATTGCGGTGTGCATCTGCTCGAAGATTTTTTTGGATTCCTTGGCATCAACCTTAGGCGCTGCTCCGGTTCCAACTTCGACTTTGTTCAGGTAATAGTACTGCGAGCCTCCGAGTTCCTCAAAAGTCTTGCCTACTAGGTAAATGAGATTTCCTGCTTTCTTGAAATCCGCTGTGACGCACTTGCGAACATCCGGCACTTTTGCAGCGGCACTGATGAGCAGGGTTGGCGGAATGGGAATGGTGCGGTCAGCGAGCTTGAACTCATTGTGCAGGCTGTCTTTGCCACTGACAAACGGAGTCATGTACTCAACGGAATAATCGTAACATGCCTTGCACTCCTCGACGATATCGCCCAAGTTCTCCGGGTTTTTGGGGCTTGGGGCGCAGAAATTGTCAAGAAGAACAGTCTCTGCAGGGTCTCCTCCCACACAGACCACGTTTCTCATTGCCTCGTTGATTGCGCTTGCTGCCATTGCATAAGCGTCAATAGTGCCATAAAGCGGGTTCAAGCCATTTGCAACTGCGAGCCCTTCGAAAGATTCCACGAACGGCTGGAGAACTGATGCGTCGCCGTGGCCATCCATGAGTTTTCCATTCATGGACTTGATTACGTTGTGCGCCTGAATTTCGTGGTCGTACTGGCGAACAGTCCATTCCTTGGAGCAGGTGTTCCAACCGGAAAGAATGCGAATTAGTTGGGCAGTAACGTCAGACGAAGGCGCTATTTTTCCAGTTTTCCCATCATTTCCTTTTCTTTTCTTTGCAACCATCTTCTTTCTTGGAACAGCACGGTGGATGAAATCGCAGTCCAAATCGCACATTACATCGGCGCCATATTTTACAACCAGGCGGCCTGAACCAGTAATTTTTCCAATGACTACTGCCTGCACGTTCTCGCGCCTGAAAAGCTCAACAAGCTCCGCAACTTTTTCCTGCGGCACTGAAAGAATCATCCTTTCCTGCGACTCGGAGACCCAGATTTCCCACGGCTTGAGCCCCTTGTATTTCAGGGGAGCTTTTTCAAGCCAGACTTCGCATCCAAGATTTTCTGACATTTCGCCTACAGCTGAAGAGAACCCGCCTGCGCCGCAGTCAGTAACAAAATTGTAAAGTTTCTTGTCGCGCGCCTGCAATAAGCCGTCCATTACCTTGCGTTCCTCAATCGGGTTGCCGATTTGCACTGCGCCGGTGCAGGCATTTGCGTCAAGCTCAATTGACGAGAAAGTTGCGCCATGTATTCCGTCGCGCCCGGTTTCCGCTCCGACGGTTACTATTGCATCGCCAACTTTTGCAGCTTTTTCGGACATTCCTCTAGGCATGAACCCGCCAGTTCCGCAGAACACCAGTGGTGCGCCCAAATAATTTTCGTGGAAATAATACCCACCATTGATTGTGGGTATTCCCATCGGGTTGCCATAGTCTCGCACTCCGGCAACTACTCCGCGAAGTATGCGCTTTGGCGCAAGAATGCCTTCAGGGACTTTCGAATTGTCAAAATCTGGTGGTGCAAGGCAGAACACGTCTGTGTTGAAGTAGGGCTTGGCACCCAATCCCGCACCCAGCACGTCGCGGATTACCCCGCCCACGCCGGTGTTTGCACCGCCGAACGGGTCTAGTGCCGAGGGGTGATTGTGAGTCTCCGCCTTGAACGCAAAATCGTAATTTTCGTTGAACTTGATTATTCCAGCATTATCCTTAAACATCGAGACAAGCCACTCTTCTCCGCGCTTGCCCATTTTAGCTTTGATGTCAAGGGTGGCTTTGCGGATGAAAGTGGGAAAGAGCCCATCGATAGATTCCAGTTTTCCATTGTTTGCATCGTATTCTATTACTGCTGAAAAAGTCTTGTGCTTGCAGTGCTCGCTCCAAGTCTGTGCAATTGTCTCAAGTTCGACCTGAGTGGGGTTCCTGCCAAGCTTGACAAAGTGGTCCTGGACTTTCTTCATCTCAACTGCGTCAAGAGAGAGGAGCATCGAAGACGAAAGCGCGGCTAGCCCTTCTGAATCGAGTTCATTGAACTGCACTGCTTTTTCGTTTTCCATTTGAATCGTCATCTTGATTGTTTTTTCATTATCTCTTTTCGTTCATTTGATTATTTCAAAATCTCAAATCTTTGAATCATTGCATTTGCAAGGAGCCCTTTGGAAATATTGCGAACTGCGTCCTCTGAAATGCCATCAAAAGCAAATATTCTTGAACTTTTGACTTGAATCGAGCCATTCACAACTCCAAGCACATCCGCAGCGCCCTCGGATGCTGCTGCGCCGGTGTTGTCAGTGACCCCATCCAAGAACCTGACTTCGGACTTGGGCCAGTTTACCTTGAGGATGGAAGAATCTATTGAATACTCCTGAATTACCGGGTCGCAGAAGAGCTGCTCTGCAAGAGTGACAAGATTGTCTTTGGTCAGCCCGATAGAATCGGATGAAAGGTAATAGACTTCGGCCATGCGAACCTGCGAAAGGCCGCTGATTCCAAGGTCAGTTTTTGCCCCTGAAAGCA
>JBAZHM010000120.1:0-3713 GCA_041652355.1 Candidatus Micrarchaeia archaeon
TGCTTACGCGCGTGGCAGCCGCAAGGGCCTTGAATGTCTCGCGGTCAAGCCGGATTTCGTCGTTCATGAAAGTATATTGGCGCGTTTTTTGGTATATAACCCTACGCAGTTTGTTCGGCAATTGCCATTACCAGTTTTCGCATGCCAAAGGGGCTAATTGCGCGCGTTTATATCCCTGCACGGGCAGAATATCATTTGATGATGAAACTGTCCCAGTCTTAGCCTCACGGCGATGAAGAACGAGGTAGCTTCTGATACTTTTCCAAAAAAAGAGTTTAGAGCAGCTGTTTGGTCCTATCAAGGTCAAACACGTTCTCTATCCTGATTTTTCCCAAACCGCTTTTTCTAGCAATTGAAATCAAATCAGCCCAAGCAAGTCCGCAGTCTTCCAAACTCGCACAACATCTTGTTTTTCAAAATGCCTGTCCTCAGTCCAAATGCCGTCGTTTGGAACGGAAAGGGCGAGGGCGATGAATCGCGTGTCCCCCGGATCGATTGAATCCATCACGATTTTGGCTTCTGAAAAATGAGGAAGCATTACGGCATCGTTTATTACCCTCACCCGTGAAAGAACCGAACGAACGACTTTTTCGAAACATTCCTCTGAAAGCCCGCTCTTCGACAACAATTCATCGTGGTGGATAGCCATCTCGTGCAGTGCAAATTCAGGCGTCAGGAAACGGAATTTTTTACTGGAAAAGACCTTTCTTGAATACGAGTCTCGGATGATGGCAGCTATGATACGGTTAGTGTCAACAATAAGGAGCAAAAACGCCCACCAAGAATAAGGCGCCAAAGGGGAAACTAAAGCTTTTTGGAACCGTATTTCCGGTCAAACCGCTTGCGCATCTCCAGCTTTATCTCATGCCCTATCCTTTCGGCATCCTCTTCGGTGAGAGTGCTATTCTTGAGAAGCTCGTCCATTTCGTCCAGCAGCATAGACTTATTGATTTCCTTCTCGAAGGCGTCGCTTGCTATCCGGCTCCACTTGAACTTGGGATGCTTCTTCATCTTCGCGTGCAATTCAGCAGGTACGGAAAGGGTTACGTTTACCATGAAAACCACTTGCAAATATTTGCACATAAAACAAATAAAATACTTGCGGGCGCTTTTTGGCACAAGGCAAAGCACAAGAGTATGCACTAGAAGAATGAGATTACTGGAAGCTTAAACGAAAAAAAGGAACTACTTGAGCTTGCAGAGCTTTTCGTAAACGTCTTTTCCTGTCTTGGAGATGCGGTAAATCCTGCCGAGTTTCTCCTTGGGCGTCAGGCAGTCTACCAGGCCTGCTTCTTGAAGTTCAATCAGCGCCCTGCTGACGCTTGGCCGATGAAGCTTCGTACGCTTTGAAATATCCGTAGGAGTCGCAGGACCTGAAACAAGATGTTCAAGTATTGCGCGTCGGACTTTCTCGCGCTTAACGAAGCTTACTGACTTCCACATGCACTTATGGACGTAACGCCAAATAAAGGAATAAGTAACACAAACGTAACTACAACGTAACATATTTAGGCAGAACTACTTTAGAACATAGAGGGAAAATGAATACACCGAGGCATTCCACTAGGGCTCAAGGCGCGACGGAGTATCTTGTCATTCTTGGTGCGGTTCTCCTCGTTTCTCTTGTTGTTGTAAGTTTGACTTCCGCATCCACGTCGTCGCAGGTTTCGATGAAGCAGCAGCAATCTCAAGCATACTGGTCTTCCCTCTCGCCAATCAAGGTATTGACTTCGAAAGTCGTTGATTCGAACCTGGTTCTTCAGGTGCAGAACACCGGCACTTCCACGATTCGCTTGGATGGTATGAATGTTGGCGGAACAGACCTGCCCATCTATCCTTATGGCGTAGGGGACTACTACGGTCCGGCGTATTGCTCGCGTCCGAATGACAATTTCTCGGAACCATCGATGACTTGTTCTTTGATGATTGGTGCTGGAGAATCCGTTTACATTGCGGCGCAGGGTGCTGGCGTGGTTGATTGCAGCGGCAAGACTGGAATTGAAATTTCGGATGTGCGTTTTGTGTATTCGCTTGGCGGTTCGAGCATTACCAACCTAATCTTGAAGGGCGACAAGCCGCTTGTCACTTCGTGTGGCGTTAAGGCTTGTGACACTAACTGGGTGAAAGTCCCCGGCAATTCATCTTTGCTGGTAAACGACTTCTGCCTGATGAAGTACGAAGCCAAGAACAACGGCAGCAATTTTGCGGTTTCTAATTGGTCTGGCACGCCTTGGGTTTCAATCAATCAGACTTATGCTTCCGACCGTTGTTCCGCCTTAGGACCGGGATATCACTTAATCCGTGACCGTGAGTGGAACGTGGTTGCGAATAATGTTGCCAACGTTGCTTCAAACTGGTTCAACGCAACAACAGGAACTTCCATGAACTCCCTCTGCCTATTTGGAGGTCACATGGAGTGTTCAAGTGGCGATTGCGCTAATGCGTTCAATGCATCGTCTGACGATGCTGCCGGTTGGTGGAATGGCACATCTAACGCAAGCGTTTCCAATACCAAGACTTGTCCTTTTGCGGCTGCTGCAAGCCCGAGCGCTCGCGGTTTTGAGACTCGGCGGACTATGTCTCTTTCTTCTGGTGATGTTGTATGGGACTTGTCTGGTAATGTGTGGGAGTGGACGGATGCTTCTTTTGTGAATCCTGCTGGCGATTGCACTGGTGGGATGCCAACTGATGATGGCGTGTGCTCTGCGAAATGGTATCAGTGGTCGGACATAACCGATTACAAAGATTTGAATT
Source organism: Candidatus Micrarchaeia archaeon (assembly GCA_041652355.1). GTDB lineage: Archaea > Micrarchaeota > Micrarchaeia > Norongarragalinales > CAINOH01 > CAINOH01. The sequence goes on from JBAZHM010000120.1 coordinate 2,755, forward strand.
ATACGCGGTTGCCTGTAGCGTCTTGGGATTCTGACCAGGGTGCTGGTCAAGTCTATTTGACTTCGGCTGCGGCAAATCCGAGTGGGAATGTTTACGTGTTCCTGCGTGGCGGCCTGTGGATGAGTGGAGCCAGTGCAGGTGCATGGGCATTGCAGCTGAAGTATGCGCCCTCGGGCATGTCTCAAAACTTCGGCTTCCGATGCGCCCGCTAAGCCGGAGAAGGAAATTCACCGGAAAGGAACCTGTTGCAGTCTTATTTATTCCCAGGTTATAGTCTAATCCTATGCAAAAATCGCTTGACGCACAGGACAGCGAGCCAGCGACAGCGCTCGAATGGGCAAAGCTCAAGGCAGCGGACTTTGGCTACGAATCGCTTAACCCGATGCAGACTCACGCAATAGCCTCCGGCTTGCTTTCCGGAGAAAACGTCTTAGTGAGCGCGCCAACTGCTTCAGGAAAAACCCTTCTTGCACTGCTTTCAATCGCAAAGCACTTTGAAAGCGATGCTGCAAAGGACGGAAGAAAGCTGGTTGTGTACGTGGTGCCTCTTCGCGCGCTTGCGTCTGAAAAGTACGACGAGTTCAAGGCCGCGTTCAAAGGGTTCAAAGTCGGGATTTCAACTGGAGACTATGACTCCGGTTCGTCACACTTGCTACAATACGACCTACTGGTAATGACTTCTGAAAAACTCGACTCTGTGCTGCGGCACGACAAGGACTTTGCTGGAAAAATCGGGTTGGCAGTAATTGACGAAGTGCATCTTCTGGACGATGACTACAGAGGCGCGACTGTTGAGATTGTGCTGACCAAACTTCTAATCGCAGAAAGCCGCTTGCTCTGCCTCTCTGCAACTGTTCCTAATTACAAGGAGATTGCAAAGTGGCTTTACGCAAAGCCAATCAAGAGCGACTACAGGCCAACCAAGCTTGAGATTGGGATTTGCGACAAAAAGTCGCTTG
>JBAZHM010000121.1:0-3713 GCA_041652355.1 Candidatus Micrarchaeia archaeon
ATGATTGCTGTTCCATTGCCTCGTGCATGCTCGCCCTGTCGTTGGGCTCCATCTTGTCGAACTCGTCTACCATTACGACTCCGCCTGATGCCAAGACTAGCGCACCTGCTTTGAGCACCCAGCCGCCGTCCGCAATCTCATCCTTTTCAGCAGACGCTGTCAGGCCGACTCCGCTTGCGCCCCTTCCTGAGACGTAGATTGCCTTGGGTGCGAGTTCCTTGACGTACTGCAGGATAGTGGACTTTGCTGTGTTGTGTGAGATGATTCCGTTTGCTATGAAGCGGTTGCCTTTCGGCACTTCAATATCGTATACTGTTTGCGGGTCCAGATGGCGGATTGTGACAATTTTTTCACTTCGCTGTGAGTTAAACCGCTTGAACGATTTTGCCTGTTTTGCAAGCTCCGCAAGTTTGGTAATCTTTTTTTGTGATGCAAACCCGATCTTTTTTTCAAACTGGATTAGGTCAGCCCCGCGCCGGATGCACAAAGCGTTTTCAATGATTCGGGAGTGGATTCCAAAGCGCAGCAAAAGTGCCTGCACGTCGCGTAAAAGCTCGATGTCCTTGGCCTTGAGCGCAACAGCCCTCCTTCCGCGGCCCTTGCAGAAGACCGTCCCATCAGCCTCAAAGAGCCACTTGATGAATTCCTTTGCAACCGCGTTCCCCGAGCGCATTATCAACGATGGCACACGCTTTTTTGCAAGGAACGATAGATTGAAGGCGACATCCTCCGAGCCTATGTTGGCGTAATGCAACTGGACCGTGCGCCCGGCAAGCTTCCTTTTGGTCACTGTTGGCCGTATTCCGAAAAGTGATTCCGAAAAGCCGCAAAGTGTTTCGAGTACGTCGATTTCCGGCTGTGCAACCACAAAGCCAACGCGGTATTTCTGCGCCCAACCGTCGCCAAGGGCGTATCCTATGAATGCCGCAAGCTCCGGTGTGACTTTCGAAGGCAGTTTGCCTCGGAACCGGGGACCCATGGTACGTTTTTGTGAAGAGAAGCCGGTTGGTATGAATCCTGTGATGGTGCAAGGAATGCCAGTTGTGACTGCCACCTTGTCGCCTACTTTGAATTCGTCAAGTCTCTTCCACGAGCTGGCGCGGCTGCCGTCTTCTGCCCTGACCCATAAAAGCGGGTGGTTGTGAGTTCCGCGAATCCTCTTGCCACTCTCAGTGACTATCTCGACTACTGGTTGTTGTTCGTATTTGTGAAATACTGTTGCAAGGTCGCGGGTCTTTCCTTGGCCGGTTTGAATTGGAATGTTAATTTTCTGCAAATGTTTTTCTCCAAGGCTTTCAATCGGGACAATCGCTCCGTTGGCCAGTACGACTCTCTCACCAGCAGCCAGGCAGCCAGGGTCTCCCACCAACAAAACGTGTATGTCGCCTCGGATCTTTTTTCCATCAGGGAGCACCTTGAATTGTGTGCCTCCGAAAAGCTGAACTGCAATTGCCTCCTTCATCTCCGAATAGCCGTAGATGCTTGGTGCAATGCTCATGATGATCTTGTCAATGAGGTGCGGGTCGCGGGAAATTTCAAGGATTTCTTCCTCTTCTTCCTTTGTAATTGAAAGCTCCTCGAATTCCTTTTGCTGCTTTTCAACCCCAACCACGTCAAAAAACTTTGAATAGACTGGAGTTGCCTTTCCTCCGCGATGCTGTTGGTTTTGCCGCAGCCTTAAAATTCCATAAATTATGACGTTGTCTCCTGGTGAAAGCGTGTTTACCAAGTCATCCTCAAGCCACAAGTCAATCTGCGGTGCCGGGATGTTGCCCTTGATTTTTTCAACCGGGTCCTGCATCTGCGAGCGCTGCATGTTCACAAAACCGCTTGCCTGCTCCGAAAGGTACAAGCCATCTCCCCTGCCGCAGCCTGCGCACACCGACGGCTTCTCCACACCGGTCTTTCCAATGGGTGTGTCTATTGAGCGGGTGCAGTGGATGCACACCCAGCGGGCAGTCTGCAGCTTGGGCATGATTTGGGTAATGAGCGTGATGATTCCGTCTACCCTTACGACTTTGTTCAAATATTCTGCCCCGAGGTTTTGCACGGTGATTGAAAGCTCATCCGGCATGCCCACGATGCGCACGTGCGGAGCGAATTCCCGGTCCGAGCTTGTGACCACGTTGAGGCTTTTTGCAGCAGCCTCGGCGGCCTTCAGGTATACGTCCGGCCGTTCAATAAGCGCATCCGCAAGGTCTGGGTTGAATTTTGAAAGTACCTTAAAGTCAATGTTGAGGCTTCGCTTGTCCGGGTAAGACTGCGCAAGGTCCATCACTTCCTGGTTGCAGAACTCGTTGAAAAAGTGGCCAAACAAGCTGGTGGCTGAGCCTTCCTCGATGGGCAGTGCAGACTGCGGTGCTTGCGCCACGAAAAACCTTCAAACCCCTTTGTTGCCAATTTCCAGTTTAACTGCCGAGTTTAGCAGTTGCCTTGGAGTAATATCGTTGCCAAGTATAATAAAAAAAGTATGCAACCCCCACTTCCGGTCAAAAATACAAAAAAATGGGCAAAAACCAGAAAAAGAGGGGAGGTTGAAAAAATGAAAAGAAAGAAGAAAAGGGAAAAATTAGTTTCCGCCTTCTATTCTCAAAAGCAGCTTGCGGCCCATGACTTCCATGTACTGGATTTCCTTGCCAACTTCTATGCCGCCTGCCATTTCCTCTGGGATTGTAACTTCGAAAGTCTCGAAAGATGCCAAATCCATAAGCTGTGCAGTGTTGCCGCTCATGCTCACTACCTGGGCTTTCTTGCGGTCAATTACCGGGACTTCAACGTCCGCGTCCGAGGGCTTCATCAGCATGTGCTTGCTGCCGTCGAAAATGGATATTGCTTCCATGTTGATCTTTCCAGCGCCGTGCTTTCCAGTCTTGCTTTTTGATGTGCTTAAAATCTTGCACGGGTGCTCGTCGGCGATGATGTATCTTCCAACACGCATGTCTCCCATCACTGCGAACATTCTGTCTACCATTAATGACACCTCAAAAAAACGAAAGAATCGTTTGTGCCAAAACTTGCCTAAAATAGGTGTTTTAGCGTTATTTTTATTGACGTGCAAAAAATAAAAAGGCGACCGAGGCCTAAACTCTTTCAATTAACGGTGGAAATGCCTTGAGAATATTACTTTACAAACAGCATGAACAGGACCCCCACTGGAAAGAAACCCCGGAATATCAGCTGGGAGCAACTCGTTTCTGGGGCAACGCCAAAAAAATGCGGCTTGAAAAAATCAAAATCACGCCAATGCCCAATACTCAAGAGGCGGTTGAACGGCGCGCGCATGACAACAAAGCCGAGGACTTCCACCACATCCTTGCTGCTGTAAAGACCTTTGCGCCAAAAGGCCCGTTATCCGTATTGTCATTAGGCTCCGGGTTTGGCCAGGTTGCCCAAGCTCTAGGCATGCATAGGTGCAGGACCGCCAATTTGGACTACTCGTTTAAGCTTTTATCAACTGGAAAAAAACAGCCACACAATTACTTAGGGACCAACTTCATCAATGCTGATGCAAAGAGCATCCCTTTCAAAGACAAAACGTTTGACATTGTTGTTTCCGGCCACTTTCTGCATTCTGGCTTGGCTGACACACGGAAAGACGAAGAAAAAATGCTCCAGGAAGCCCACCGTTGCTTAAAGCCCGGAGGCTTGCTCGTGCTGGACCGGGCTAATTCGAGCGCAGCATCTGAAAAAAAGCTTGAGGAATCCGGGTTTGA
>JBAZHM010000122.1:0-3677 GCA_041652355.1 Candidatus Micrarchaeia archaeon
AAAGGTTAAAAAGAACACTGGCGCCCGCATTCATTGGTCAATCCGTTGTTATATATTTTTTTTCTCGCTTCTTTTGTCATTATCCTTATGGCCGAATCAGATATCCCTACAACCGTTTCGGAACCACAGCGCAAGCCAAAGATAGTTTCCGTTTCGCAGCCGCAACAGCCCGCAGTACCCGGTGCCGCTAACGTCGCCTCGCCTATACTGCCTGAAGTTTTACCCGTGCAAACGTCTGTTGTAGCAAACAAAACTACAACCAATGCTGTTGTTTTGCAGCCACCAACTGCCAGCAAACTTACCACAACCACAGTTAACGCGCCCGCCGCGCCTTTTTTGGTTTCTTCGGTGCAAACTCCAACAACCCCTCCAGCCAGGCCGCGAATACTCTCACAAGTTACCGGCGTGCCTGTGCCAACGCAACGGCCAGTTTCAATTACTGGCGTATCTGCGGGTGTTCAAGCAAAGCCGGAACCGGCAACGGATGCTGACTGGGCTGAGCAGACATTAGCCCAAGCCGAGCAAGATTCTGAAGAAGCGCGCATGGCACATGACGTAACTTCGACTTTTGTCGCGCCACTCCCGGCAAAGCAAGACAACCAAACGGAAGCGTCAAAACCCCCGAAAAGCGAACCCAAAAGCGTCCCGGGCCTTCTTTATACAATCAAAGGTTGGTTTGGCGGCGCAGCCAAAAAACTAACCGGAAAATAGCCTCTTCTTTTTTTCACCACACCAAACGGCTTAGTCATTTGTCGATTGGTTCCACTATTTCCGCAGGCTTAATAACCGACCATTCCGTAACCGACTTTAGGTATTTGTCATCAACCGGCAAACGCCGTAAGGGGTCAAAAAGTTTATGCCCGTATTGGATTTGGACGAGTTTCTAAAGAAAAACGCCCAGGAAGCGGAAAAACAGGCAGCTGCGCCAAAAGCCCCGCAGACAGCACAGCCTGCAAAACCACCTGTCCGCAGCCCGTTCCAGAATTTTCTTGGAAACAATTCTTCAGGCGGTTTAGACTCAGAAAAATTCGAGTCACTTAATTCGTTCAAAGAGTCAACGGAAACCGCGCTAGTTTCAATTGGCCAGGATTTTCTTAAGCTCAATAGCAGGGTCAATGCCTTAGAAAAGTCAACAGCAAGCACTGCAGCAAAAGCAGAGCAAATGCTATCCTTTATTGACCGCGTTCAACCGGACAAAATCAGTGCAGAGCTTTCCGAATTGAGAATGCAGCTATCTTCCTTAAAATCAGCTGGTGGCGTGGCAGCGCCAGCAGTTGTTTCACCCGACCAGACTGCTTCCATCCGCAGGCTTGAGACGGAATATATAGAACTGTCATCACGTTTCCATCCTCTTGAAGCTGCGCTTGAGCGGGTAGGGCCCGCACTTGAAAAACAGAAGGACTACTTACTCAAAGCAGAAGAAGTTTCAAGCAAATTATCCGAGCTTGAGCGAAAAATTGCGTTAAAGTCCGATTTTCCTGCAGAGCAGATACTTTCAAAGTCACAATTTGAGAAATACGCAAAGATGGTCGACCTTGATCGGCAGCAGCTTAGGTCATCAATAGACAGCTTGCGCGAAACCGTATCACAAACGTCTTCTTCAATTGACCGCATGTCCAGCATGATTGCCGCAGGCGGGCACGCGTATTCATCACTTTCAAGCCCTCAGGTACCTGCGGCAAACATCGCCCAGATAGAGGCGCGGCTTGACGAGCAGGCAAAAGCAATGGCAGAAATGAAGCAAAACAGCGGCACTGCCGCACTTGATACTTATTCAAAAGAGCTTGAAAAGACCCGCGCCGAAGTGTTTGCAAACTACGAGCAGGTTAAAGCAGTAGAAAAACTCCTTACTGCGCAGTCCAACAAGATGCAGGCAGTGTTTTCAGAAATTCAAAAGAACCTGTCCGAGTACAAGCAGACTTCCGATACTATAAACTCAACTCACGACGCCGTTCTTAAGGACATCCAGTCGCTGAAAGCAGAGCACTCGCATGAAATTGACGATTACCGGCGCATAGCATCAGAGCTTGAGCAGCGCGTAACCGCATGCGCAAACGCAGTGGACGTTCTCCGCAACACGCCAGCACCCACGCCCGCTGCAGAGTCTTCATTTGCATCTTTCTCATCTTCATCTGGCAGGTCCCAGTTGCATGCAGAAGGCAGCGGTGGCGACCGGGATTTTTTCAAGCAGGACCTGCTTGCTGTCCGGGGAGAGCAGAAGCGGCTCCTGTCCGAACTAGATGCCATTGGCGCTGCGCTTACTGACCTTTCAAAGAAAGTATCCACAATACACGATTCTGAAGAAAAGGTCGTTCGCGTGGAATCTTCAGTTGCGCTGCTTGACAAAAAGCTTGCGGCATCAGAAGCAAACAACGCGGCGCTGTTTTCAAACATTGCAAACGGTTTTACCAAGCTCAAAGAACAAGTGGAAAAAGCCGCTTCTGCACCTTCGCCCGTTGCAGGTCTGGCTCCGCGGCCAGAGCCAACCGGCGTAGCACTTGCACCCGAAGAAATCCTGCGCAGAGTATACGCTCTTGAAGACCACACGCAGGCAATCGTAAAGGAAGATGCCGAACGCATAGCAATAGTTGAGAAAGGTTTTGCCGACCTTGGCGCAAAACTGTCCAGTATCCAGCAGAACAACGCAAAACTTTTCACTAATGTTGCAAAAAGCCTGTCATCACTTAGGTCCAATGCAAGCGCAATACCGAGTTCACCAGCAGGGCACGAGCTCAAGGTGGACGAAGAAGGAGGCCGCATTACTTTTGCAGTCCCTGACGACACAACTAAAATCACCTCTGCATTACAAGTGCGCCTTGATGCCCTTGAAAAGACGGTCCTGGCAACATCAAAACAGCCCCCCGTGCAGGCTGTTCCTGTAGAAAGTTTCACAAGCCTGCAATCGCGCTTTGATGCCCTTGAAAAGACGTTTACGGATTTCCAGCAAAACCCGCCGGAGAGCCATTTTGCAGGATCACAGGCGCTTTTGCTATCCCCGCGGCTTGTTGCGGTTGAGCGGGCCATAACTGCACTTGATGCAAAACTTCGGCAAGTTGAAACAATAAGCGAAAACACCGCGATTTCCCAGTCAGCAACAGCAGGTGGCGCAGTCAGCGACTTGGAAACCAAAATAGCAAACATAGACTCTTTCAAAACCGAGCTTGACGAGTGGAAGGCAAAAGCAGACGACATATCCACAAAAGTGGATTCATTATATTCTGCTCAAGCGCAGTTTGTCCAGGAAGTCACAGCAGCAATGGCAGAGACTGAGACGCAGGAACAGGCGGATGCCAAGCTTTCAACAGCACAGCTTGAAGATTTCAAAATAACCCTGAACCAGCTTGCTGTGCGCTCCGACCTTTCTGCCTCGAAAATGGATGCAGTAGAATCCAATGTAACTAACCTGGTTGCCCAGCGCTTCTCTTCACTTGAGACCCAAACGGACAAGCTTTCAGCGGAAATTTCCAACCTTGAAGTGCGTATGGGCCGCACAGCAGAAGTCAAGTTCCTTCGTGCACAGCAGGCAATCAATCAGCAGGCGCTTGAGCTTACTGCAGTGCGCGAATCCCTTCCGGAACAGATACGCGCAGAAACATCCTTATCCGAATCGCGCATGGCTGCTGTTGCAGCTGCAACAGATTCCCGCCTGTCAAAGCTTGCGTTTGACGTGGACGTCA
>JBAZHM010000123.1:0-3599 GCA_041652355.1 Candidatus Micrarchaeia archaeon
AAAGTAAAAGTGATTTTGATATGTGTTTGCTGATGCAGTTTGCCTTGCAGGAAGATGTAGTGATAAAATGAGCACCCAATCGGAAATGCACTTGTTTGCGCCCGGCCATTCGGGCTGCCCAGGATGCGCACCCAGCCTCACGCTCCTCACCGTGCTTGATGCCCTTGGAAAGGACGTCATAGCGGTCAACGCAACGGGCTGCATGGAAATCAACTCAAGCCAGTATCCCAACAGCGCCTGGAGGGTGCCTTACATCCACTCGCTTTTTGAGAACGCGCCAGCAGTTGCAAGCGGAGTTTCTGCGGCGCTGCGCGCAAAAGGAAACGACCACACCACTGTTGTTGTGATTGCTGGGGACGGTTCCACCTATGATATCGGGTTTGGCGCTCTTTCAGGAATGCTTGAGCGCAACGACGACGTGCTTTACATTTGCTACGACAACGAGCTTTACGCAAACACCGGCGTGCAAAAAAGCGGTGCAACCCCGTTTGGCGCAAACACAAACACCACCCAAGTAGGCTCAAAGCACCGCGGAAAGGAAGGCGACCGCAAGCCGCTGATTGAGATTGCCGCAGCGCACGGAATCCCATACGCTGCCCAGTCAAACATTGCGTTCATCCATGATGTCCGGGCAAAAGTAAAGAAAGCCCAAAGCATGCACGGCGCCCGCATACTCAACATTTTCGCACCCTGCGCCCTTGGAGCAGGTTTTGACGGCTCGCAAAGCATCAAAGTCGCCAGGCTTGCAGCGCAGACCCGCATGTGCCCGATGTTCGAAGTGGAAAACGGCGAGTACAAGCTTTCGGTGAACGTTGCCCCTGCACAAAAAAAGCCCGTCCTGGAATACTTGTCCTTGCAGAAGCGCTTCAAGCACCTTACTCCTGATGAAGTTGCCATCGTGCAGCGCAAGGCGGACAAATACTGGAACCACCTGATGAAACTTTGCGGGCAGCCAACCGATGCACAGGTTGCAGCGCTGGAAAGAAAATAATGCCTGCAGGGTATTTTTTAAAACGCTATTTCAGCCCCACATCTACGACAACTATTTCAGGCGGTGCCAAAAAACGCGGGTACGCCGCAATCCCCGAAGTCGTGAATATTCTTTTTCCATCCGCGTTTTGCTCCCCGTAGCGGTATTTTCCGCACTCGCTGCACAGCTTCTGGCTCAGTATCCATTCCGTCATTATTGGTATGTACATGCTGCCTGCGTGCGTGTGTCCCAAAAGGGAAAGCGAGGCGTTTTCCACGGAGCCGATTCTTTCAATCGAGTGCACGACTTCGATGTCGCAGTTGCTTTCGTTCGAGTAGCCGTAGTAGTCCGTGCCGCAAATCTTAAGCCCGCGTAAAACCGCAGCATTGCCATTAAGATACGTCACGTTTTGAAGCTTTGCGGAGTAGTAGTCATGGTTTCCCCTCACCACGTAAACCGGCGCAATCTTGGAAAGGTTTTGGAAGAACTCTGCGTACTTTCTTTCGTTTTCCTGCGGCGATATTTGGTACACCACTTCCGAAAGCTCGGAACTGATGTCGCCACCAAACAGTATCGCATCCGGCCTTGCGCTGCGCACCTTTTCAAAAAACCCTGCTGGTATTGCGGGGTAGTGCGAGTCCGAAAAGAAGAGAACTCGCAAGGGTGCGTCAACGTTGGCCGAAATTTGCAAATCCCTTTCGTAAATCGTATTAGGCTCTATGAACGCAACGTACAGCGCGAGTATGAATGGAAAAAGAACCAGCGCTATTTTGTTTGCCTTGTCCAAACGTCCTTCCCTCTTTGGTGAAGCTTATCTTTCAATATTTGCAGCAGCAACAACCGCCGCTCCAACCGTTCCCGGATATTCCAATTTGTGCCTTACAATCGGAGTCCTGGTTGCAGGAGCAAAACAGTCCCGCATAATCACCTTGCGCATTATCGGAAGCATCTGCGGCAACGCGTTTGAAAGCGAACCGCCGATAATGATGATTTCAGGGTCGAGAATGTTGATGATGGTTGCAAAGCCCACTCCCGCGCCATAAGCTGCTTTTTGTATTGTCGCTATTGCTTGCTTGTCGCCTTTTAATGCTTTTTCAAAAACTGCCTTTGCATCCGTTCCCTTTGACATTGCTGCAATAGCCTTTCCGGAAGCGAAGCTTTCGATTTCGCCCACGTTGCGAAAACCAGGCGCCCCGCTCCTGTTAGAAATAATCGTGTGCCCGATTTCACCAGCAGAGCCGTGCGCCCCGCGGTAAATCTTGCCATCAATGGCAAGCGCGCTGCCAAATCCGGTTCCCATTATGATTCCTGCTGCGCTTTTCTTTGACTTTGCAGCCCCGTATTGAATTTCTCCCTGTAAAAAGCACTTGGCGTCGTTTTCAACTGTGCAGGGAAAGCCAGTTGCTTTTGTAACTAGCTTCGCAAGGGGAATATTTTTCCACCCGCCAAGGCTGGTCAGCATCACAACTTGCTTTTCAAAATCTACTGGCCCGGGGACTCCAATCCCAATTGCAACCGTGTCCTTGTCTGCAAGGCCGTTCACAAGCTCGATGATTTTTGCAATCGCCGCGCCCTTTTTCTTTGGCGTTGGAACCAAGAGTTGCCTCAATATTTTACCTGAATGAGAAACCGTTGCAGCGTGGATTTTTGTTGCGCCCATGTCGATGCCGATAATGTTGGCGCCTGTTTTTCCCGATGCCTTTGCATTGTTCTTTGATGCCATAGACTTGGTTACTCCGGCTGGCCTAAAAAACACCATCGGATGCGCAAAAAACATTCACCGGAAAGCACGCCCTGCAAAGGTTAAATGCCCGTATTTCTCTCAATTGTGAACACGAGGTGTTTTTCCAAATGGACGAAGTCACAACAGTAAAACTCAAGCCCCAACTAGTTTTGGGAACAAAGGCAACCGGAAGCTACAAGGAAATTCCGCAGCTTCTTGGAAAGCTGTTTGAATATTCGCAGCAAAACCAGATCAAGTGCACTGGCGCACCCGTTTTCGTATGCCACGAAATCACCATCGAAGCTGTTTGTGAGGCGGAAAAGAACAAGTCCGCAGAGTTGGAAGTGTGCATTCCAATAGAAAAAAAAGCAAAAGGCAACCAGGAACTCGCCAGCTACAAGCTTGCCGGAGGGGAATATGCAAAAATCCTTCACAAGGGCCCTTACGATGAGTGCGGACCTGCATACCAGAAGCTATATTCCCAGATTGCAATCATGGGAAAGAAAGTGTCCGGGCCAGTCAGGGAAATGTACCTGAACGACCCGCGCAAAGTGGCAAAGGAAGAAATCCTGACCGAGATTTATGCGCCAATTGGCTGAGCAAAACGAAGGAATGCGCACTATCTTGACTTGACGTCTTGCGAAAGCTCGGAAAGCAATACCTGCGCATCCTCGTTTGCTTTTGCAACATCTTCCAATATTTTTTCAAGCTCGGAAAAAATTGCCTTTACTTGCGCAGCATCCGCAGCGGGCTTTTCCTTTCTTACCACAGCGGACTCGACTTTGGATGAGATTATTGCAAGCCTTGCGTTTGCAGCTTCAGTCCGGAATTTAAGCATCTCGGCCTTTATTGCAAGCTCGAACCACTTCTTTGCGGTGGATTGTGAGAAATACTGGTTTGAGGAAA
>JBAZHM010000124.1:0-3591 GCA_041652355.1 Candidatus Micrarchaeia archaeon
TTCAACAATCGCAGCTTCGCATTCTTTGTCTGCTTTTGTTACTATACTGTTGTCGTTTTCTTTCGAACCAAGCATGTAGGATGACGCGGGCTTTTCGTAGTACTCAAGCGCAATTTTTCCTGCAATTTTGGCAGCGGCTTTTGCATGGGATGCATACTGCTGGTTTGAAGCCATTGCCATTCACTTGCCTTTGGGTGCGATTCTTTTGATTCCCTTTATCCTGTCGAAATCCTTGTCGTCGGTTGCGATTGTGGTTATGCCGTAGTGCTGCATAGTTGCAAGGTGCATTGCGTCGCGTGGCTTGAGGTTGTATTCTTTCATGAATTGTATTGCAACTAAAGGAGCATTGGATGGGGGCGATACTACTTCCAAGTTGGGCATTTCATAGATGTTCTTAATCGTTGATTCTAATAGAATCATCTTTTGGTTTTGGACCAGCGACCACATCACTTCATCTATTACAAGGCAGGATGTAGTTGCAGTTTGTCCGTGTACTATCCTGTCCAGGATATCCCTGCAGGCTTCTCCCTTTTCCTTTTGGTCGAGAATTGCATAAGCAAATATGTTTGCGTCTATGAACATCTCACATTCCCTCTTCGTAGAGCGCGTCGCCGATTATTATCTTTCCTGCTGGCATCCCATGTTTTTTCGCCATCTCACGGAACTCGTTTACCACATTCGGGTTCTTGGCTGTGATTTCGATGCTCTTTTCGCCCATGTGCAAGCCGACTTGAGAGTCCGGAGTAATGCCCATAGCTTTGCGTATTGCTATCGGAATGACTATTTCCCCGCGTTTTCCAACTTTCACATTTACAAACATCAGAAACGACCTCAGAAGTATTCTGAGGCATATTCAGAAATAAATATGTTTCGCAACCGCGTTTCCGCTCTTTTTCCTTCTCAGCGTCTGCTCTTGCCCTTCTTTTTCCAGAACTGCCCGTCGCCGTCAAAGCCCTTCTTCCAAGGCTGCACATTATGGCCTCGGTTGTTTCCTTCAAATTTGTTGAAGCGTTCGGGCTTTCCAACACGAGCAGCTCTTAGAGGGGAGACAACGGTTTCCTCGCCGTACTTGTAGATTTCGTACTCGATTGTACCGGTTTCCAAGTCGCGGACGGATATGACTGGCCTGGCAAGGTCCTTTTCCATCATGCCTGAAGGAGTGCGCACGTCAAAGTCAAGCGAGTATGACTTTGCAACGCGTCCGGCTTCGATGAATATTACCGTGTCAATGACTTGCGGAATCAAGCCCAGGTCGACTTTTCCAAAGAACCGCTGTACTGCGTCAATGGGCTTGGATGCGTGGATTACTCCCACCATCCCCACTCCTGCCATGCGCAGGTCCGCAAAAACCCGGAAATCATCAGTCTTTCTGACTTCGTCGTAAATCGTGTAATCCGGCCGCACAAGCAAAAGAATGTCGCTTGCATTCTCAAAGCTTCCTTCAAGTGGCGCGTATTGTGTGATTCGCCGCGATACTTGCAGGTCGCGCGGCTGCTCTAGTGTTTTCACGATTTTGTTTGCGTCAGCGTAGCTTTCCGCAAGTGCGCTTACAAAAGTGCTCTTTCCGCTTCCAGGCGGGCCTGCGACAATTATTCCTTCGGCTTTTCCTGCAAGCCGTGCGTTAAGCGTGCCTGAAAGTTCATAATCTGAAAGTGCAAGTTTTACAAGCGGCTTTACAACTGTAATCTCCGAGCTTTCGGAAAATGGCTGCCGCGTGAACGTAATCCGGTATTCTCCTGCCTGAATGACTGTTGCGCCAAGCTTGTCGATTTCAATGAAGCTGTTCTCGTCGCGCTTTGCAAATTCAACACAATGCTTGAGCATCACGTTCAATTCGTTTTTTGTATACTTTTTTTCAGAAAAGTCAACCAAGTCAAACTTTCCGGGCAGTCCTCTTTTTACGCGCGCCTTCTCGCCTTCCTTTATGTGAAGGGACATCACGTCGCCTGTGTCAAAAAAGTGTGAAAATCCAAGGATCGCCTGTTGCACAATCGGTTCAAGGTATTCCACCAGGATTCCTTCTGCCTTTGCAACAGCAGCCTGCACCTTGTCTGTTGTGATGAGTATTGCGCCATCGTAGAGCTTTGCTTCCTCGCGAATCAAAGCGTCAATCTCGCCAAGGCTTGCACCTTCAATTTCATAGTGCTTTGGTCTGCTTCCGGAAAAATCCAGCTCGATTTTTCCAGCAGCTGCAAGCTCGCCAAGCCTGCTAATTTCAGAAAGGCCCGCAAGCCCGGTTTCTCTTCCGGCGTTTGCCTGATGCTCAAGCTCTGCAAGCGCTGCCTTGCTTATGATGACTTTCGCCGCTCCCCCTTTTTTTGAAAGCATCTCGGTAATGCGGCCGTCAATGAGCGCGCCAGTATCTGGAACGATTATCCTCATGCAAATCTCCCTCTTGGCGTTCGGCCCTTTCACCAGCGCCTTTCATTCTATCCGTACATCGGGTTGTCCTGCATTTCGTTGTAATTTTCATGCATGGACTTAATCTTGTCAATTGATGACTTGAGCTTGCTTTGTATTTCATTGCCCTCGTTACGCAGCTTTGTAGTGTCAACTTTTACTCCGGTAATTTTTGACACGAGTTCCAGAAGCTTTGCGCTTGCAGTCGGGTCAAGCGGCTGGCTGGTCTGCGCCATCACGTTTGCCGCAGGAAAGCCCTCTGCTGCACACTCTGCAATGAGTATTCCGCTGACGCCCTGTGTCGCGCCTTCCTTGATGAGTGTTACCCCTGCTGACTCAAGCTTCTTTGAAAGTTCCTTGGTGCTTGCTATGCCGTAAATTTTTGTGTCCGGGTTTTCCGCGCCAATCCCTGCAATCGAGTAAATCGCGCTTGCCTTGTGCTTTCTTGCAAGCTCCAAAATCTTTTGCGACAGCATGTACACTGCGTCAGAGGGTATTACGAATTCGGAAAAAAGGACGATTACGTTGAGCTTTTCAGAAGCATAAATGCGCGCAGGAAAGCTTGGGGCATATTCGTGGATTGATGCAATCGGAGGGAACTTGCTGCTTGTAAAGTATCCAATAAGCTTCATGTCCAAAGTTTCGGCAAGATAGGTGGCGCTAATCGTGCCAAGCATTCCCACGCCTGGAAACCCCTCTATTATCACTGGGTTTTTGAGCTTAACTTTTGCAACTTCCTTGACTTCTACCCTCATGGAAACACCCTTTGAAAAAGAACTGCTGGATTTCAGATAGATTACTCTGCCTTGCGTTATAAATGCGTTTCTTGCATTCGGGCCAAGATGCAGTGGCGTGCGTCTGCCTTTGTTTTATGCTGCGCAAAAGATTGCAAATACGACCAGGGATACTGGCGCGCAAAACAGGCAGTAGGAAAAGCCCCTTGCAAGGTCTTCCTCAATCAACCCCACAAACGCCCCGCCTATTGCGGAAAAAACAAGCAGGTAGCACTGCACGCAAAACATCACTGCATCAAAAGCGGGGTTTTGAGCTTCAGGAAACGTGCCAACTATTTTGAGCAGTATTGCAATGATGAACGGCACAAGAAAGGCTGCCGAGGCAAGGACGGTGTACTTTGTCACTAAAAGCGAGCTTGAAAGCTCGCGCCGCATCTCAAGCGTGCTTTGGATGTAA
>JBAZHM010000125.1:0-3560 GCA_041652355.1 Candidatus Micrarchaeia archaeon
GTTGCGACTTTTCTCCGTTTTTCAAAGCGGGATTATTTCCAGGCCGACGAAGCCGCAAGGCCGGGAATAAAAGTGGAATTGTAGGAACCTAGGTCGATTCATTTTGCAAAAGCGGCTTTTGTTCAACGTCGTTTTTTTCTTAGCACTAGCGTCGTCCTTTGCATATGCAAAAAGCTACGAGTTTTCCGACGTTTCGGTTGACTATGTCGTCGGCTTGGATGGCATAATTTTCGTGCAGGAAACACTGGCCTTCGATTTTTCAGGCAGTTATTCCTTTGCATACCGCGACCTGGAATCCGGTCCGTGGGCTTATAGTAACGTAAATGTTTTTGAAAAAAATGCGGACGGAACAACAATGCCCGTAAGCACATCAACATCTTCCGAAGGTTCAGCCACCAGATATCGGTGGTCGTTTTCAGCATCGGACGAAAAGAAGACGTTCATAGTCAGTTACCAGCTTCGCAACGCGATAATCTCCTATGATGACGCACTCGAGTTATATTGGAAAGCGTGGGACTCGCAATGGGCTGCGCCGGTTCGACACCTTTCCGGTGCGGTGCATTTCCCAAAGCCTCTTTACTCCGGTTCACAAGCCTGGCTGCACCCTGCGCTTGATGCGGCGTATTCCCTCAACGGAAGCTTGCTGACCTTTGAAGCGCGCAACATCCCCAAAGAGACTTTCCTTGAGTTCCGCGTGTTGTTCAACAAAGAAACCCTTGACGCATCCGCTTCTGCCGGAAACGTAGTCGAAAAGTCAGGAAGCGGGGTAGAGTCAGTAAGGAGCGAGGAGGAGAACTTTGCAATAGTCTCCAAACAGAACGCAGACGCAAAGGGCAGGATTTCTTCCTTGGCGCTTCCTTTTGCCATTCTTTCCTGCATTGCGCTGGTTTGCTGCTATACGTACGCTTACTACACTTATGGTGTTGAGAAGAAGCGCTACCGCATCAGCCCATCTCAGATTATCCCAGAAAAAGAGCTCAAGCCCTGGCAGGTGGAATATATTGTAACTCATGCCGTTTCGGACAAGAGCATGGTGGCAACAGTGCTTGACCTTGCGCGCAAGGGCGTAATCACCATCGAGAAAACTAAAAAGCAGGGGTGGTTGTTCTCGGCCGAAGATTATGTTCTTACCCGAACAAGTTCCAAGGAAAGGTTAGAGGGGTTCGAGTCGCTTTTGTTGGCGGAACTGTTCAAGCCAGCTCCCGCAGGCTTTCTTGATGGATTGCTCGGAAAGAAAAAGGCTCGTGCAGCCAACAGCATCGCCCTTTCGGAAGTCGCCAAGGCGCACCAGCAGGACCGGACATCCATGCTGGAAAAATGGCGTGCGCATGCACAGGCGCAGATTGACGGTCCGCAAGGTCTCAACGCGTTGTATTTCGACCAGACTGGCACGCGCATGTTCTACTGGCTTTCCTGCATGGTATTTGCGTTGGATGCGCTCGTATTGTGCGTTGCCGCGTTAATCCTGTCACCCGGTCAAGCACTTTCCGCAGTTGTCGCATTCCTGTCCTTGTCATGCGTGGTCATTGCGTTATGGAAACGGCCAACAGGAAAGGACGAGCCGGAGAGTGCGGGCCAGCGGTCATGGTTCGGCGTTGCGCTGTTTATTTTTACCGGCACTATCATCATGGCGTCCATTGCGTCAAGCACAGTAGAATTTTTTTACCTGTTATTGGTGTCGTTTACCGGCGTAGTGCTTTTAGTATTGGATTATCTCAAGCCGTTTGCCCTTCCCCGCTTTTCGGAAGAGGGTGAGAAAGTTCACGTGGAGTGGGTGAGCCTCAAGAAATTCCTTGACGAGATGGACAACTTCCGCCAGAAGCTCCCGACCGAAATCGCACTCTGGGAGCAGTATCTAGTATACGCGACTGTCTTTGGCAATGCGGACAAAGTCGAAGCTGCAATGTCCAAGCTCAAGGTCGTGCCCGTGCGCTATCACGGCTTTGCTTACCTAGCCACGTCATCCGCATTTTCCAACTCATTCTCCTCAAGCTTCTCAGCAGCATCATCGGCGTCAGTGTCCGGCTCCGCTTCAGGCGGAGGAGGTGGTGGCGGAGGGGGCGGCGGTGGAGGCGCAGGCTAATTCAAAAAATTAGGATTCTTTCAATTAGAAAAAGAATTGGCGGCAAACGCCGCCTTTTCAAACGGAATTTACTGGGTTACTTCCATCTTTCCAAACTTGCCAAGAGTAAGCTGTGGCTTGTCCTGCCAAGTGTTGACATACCCGTTGGTAATCTTTATCTTGGAGCCAACTGAGACTTCGTCGATTTTTTCGTTCCAAAGAACAAGCGTAATCGTCCCGGAGTCGTCTTTGATGTTTACGTTTGCAACCCGGAGCACGCGGCCCATCTTGTTGATTTCGCGGGGAGTCTCGATGTCAACTACTTCTGCTTCAAGCTCTACGCTGCCTGTTCCCGGATTGAGTTCTGAAATCTTCATTTTTATCACCTGTTTTCAAAAAAAGCATTTTACTGCCAATGCGGCACTTATTTTTTGAAATCCCGCACTTAATAAAACCAAGTTATGCCTTTCTTTTGATATGCAAAAGTTTTCAGGCTATACTCGGCGGGTAAAGCATGTGCGGTCCGTGCTTTTTCGCGCAACGGCGTTCCGCAACAGGCCAGAAGAGAATTCCGACGCACGGGGCTTTTACGAAAGCGGCGAAGGCGACTTGCACGGCCAAAAGAACGCAATACGCAACATACAAGCAAAAATCACCCTTCGTGCACTTGAAATTTTAGCGATTTCTCCACCCGCAAAACTCCTAGATGCCGGTTGCGGTTCCGGCTTTTCAAGCGTGGTTGCAAAAGACGTTGGTTTTGAAGTTTCCGGGTTTGACCTTGACAAAAAAATGGTAGGCGCAGCCAAAGCAAACGGAATCTGTGCAAAGCTTGGAAACCTTACCAAAATCCCATTTGACGACAAGTTCTTTGATGCGGCAATCTCGATTTCCGCATTGCAATGGCTTGCTGCAGGCAAGGACACAAAAGCAGCATCCGAGGAGTATTTCAAAGCAGCAAAAGAGTTCGCCCGCGTCCTAAAACCTGCAAGCCGCGCGGTAATCCAGTTCTATCCAAAAGACGAGGATGAGGCGTTCCGTGCAGGCCGGGCTTTCCGCAAGGCAGGTTTTGCAGTCACCCTGCAAATCGATTGCGCGGATAACCCCAAAAAGCGCAAAACGTACCTTGTTTTGAGGCTGTGAATCGCCTAAAAAACCCTTTCGGTTTTCCCTCGTAAACCGCTGGTTTGGTTTGAGCTTAAAAACCATTAGAAGCAAGATTATTACGTGCGACTTTTAGTGCACTTTTTAGGATTGTTTTAGGGGGATTTTTCTATGGCCGCTGAAGATGAAATGACTACTGTAGACAACGTTGTGCAGGAAGCCACGGCAGATGTTGCCGAGGTCGAAGAAGTTGAGGATGCAGAGTCTCCATCGCTGCCTTTCCCGAACGCGCGCGTAGTCAAGATTATCAAGGAAAACCTCAAGCGCGAGCACCAGATAAAGCGCGACGTAAAAGTCGGCGCAAACGAGCTTGCAGGACAGATTATTTCCGACATCG
>JBAZHM010000126.1:0-3533 GCA_041652355.1 Candidatus Micrarchaeia archaeon
GAATAATCCTCGAGGACTCGCCAAAGGGAGCTGCTTGGAAGAAGACAGCCTGACAGGAAAGTTATCTTTTTCCAGTGCGCCGCATATACGCGCACATTTCCGCATTTGAAAGGGGTTCGCCAGTTTTGCGGACTTTTTCTGAGAAAACCCGCTCCAGCTTCTCCACACCATCATTAACCTCGTCACGGCGAGCGGTTGGCTTGTTCGCAGCAGCAATCATTTTTTTGCACATGTCGCGAAGGTCATTGCGGTTTCTGCGTTCATTCTGAGCCAAAAAAACACCTAGATAAATTATGCCGCTTGATTAAAAAAATTGCTTGCGTTTTTCAACTCCCTTAAGAATAGCAAGCACTCTGCGTTTTGCTTTATCATCAACTACAACTGCAACTATCCCCTTTTTTGGCTGGCCGTAAAATATAACCGAGCCTTGCGGAAGAAACAGCACTGCAGGAAGGACTGCCAAATCCTCCTCACCAGACACCAAGATGGCCTGCTGAGGCGATGCTTTTGAAAGCGATGCTGCTGCTTTGCGAATCGAGTCAAAAAGGCTTTTTGTAATTGTTCCAGCGGGATTTGCCGCCCGCCCGCGCTTTTTTGGAAGGTGTTTTGAAAAGCCTGTTTTTTTGCGCAATGTCTGGCCATCAACAATTGCCAAGTCTACCAAGACGCCTGCTGCACGCAAGCTTTCAAAAGTGCAGTCTCCCACAACAGCAACAACACCAAACGCCCTTTTTGAGAGGAAGGCATGCGCCTTGGCTGCTTCGTCGGGCTTGCAAAAAAGCCTGCCAAAGGGCTTCTTGAGCAGCTGCCTTGCTTTGGGTGAAAGCAAAAACGCCTGCTGCTTTTGTGTTTTTGCTTGTTTTGGCATTGTCATACACTGTTTATTGGTGCGGCTGGCGAATTTATTACATGAACTTTTCTTTAAAGCGCAAGGCTGCAAAGATTGCAATCCGCAGGTTAGGAAAGGTCCTGGACGGGAAGACGTTTCTTGGAAAGAAGTCCTCCTACGGCCCGTTTGAGGTCCTGATATCTACAATCATCTCCCAGCGCACGCGAGACGAGAACACCGACATTGCAAGCAAGAGGCTTTTTGCAAAGTACTCGACTGCAAAGAAAATTGCAAACGCAAAGGAATCGGAAATCGCAAAATTAATCCGTGCTGCGGGATTCTACAACCAAAAGGCAAAGCAAATCAAGAAAGTCTGCAAAATATTGGTTGAAGAATACGGCGGCGTAGTGCCTAACTCCCGCGATGCGCTGGAAGCCCTGCCCGGAGTCGGACCAAAGACAGCCGGCTGCGTTCTTGTATATGGGTTTGGGATTCCTGCAATACCGGTTGACACGCATGTTTTCCGAATTTCACATCGCTTGGGGCTTGCAGGTTCAAAAGCCAAGACGCCGGAAGAAACCGAGAAAGAGCTGGAAAAAGTCTTTGACAAAAAAGATTGGACGCAAGTCAACGAATACTTCGTCCGCCTGGGGCAGACTGTTTGCAGGCCGATTGGACCAAAGTGTGAAGAGTGCGTGCTGAAGGATATTTGCCCTGCTGGAAAAAGAAAGAATGCATAGTGGTGCGGATCAGCATCACATACGACTCAAGTGCGCTTTGTGTTTTTTGGCAGAAAAGCGTCCAGCGGCGGAATTTCTTTTTTTAATAAATTATAGACGTTCGCCCGAACGCCCGCTTTCACTCTAGCGCGTTTAGCAAGGCCGTTTAAAGCGGCAAGAGTGGCTTCCGCGTCTACGGCATTCGCATGGAAGCCTAAAGCGGCAAACGCCGCGGCTTCTTTCGGAGTTTTTGCATGCATGGCATGATGGACCAGATACAAGAAATCCTTGTACGGTTTTTTCGAGACAACGCCCTTGTCAACGGCAGTTGCGACAAGTTCAATCGCGTGGTTTTGGAGCCCATTCCTCTGCAAGGCTTTTGCAGTGCTATAAACCACCTTAGAATCCTTGGATTTTATCGTTTCACTCATAAGTCCGTGTAGGCATATCTTATGAGCGGCAAGAATGTAGCCATCAGACATGGCTTTCTTTACATATTTCGCGGAGTCAAGCTGGGAAATTACCTCCGGCGTAGACGAATACCTTTTGTAAAGCCGCGCTACCCGAGTCCACTTTCCGGCTTTGGCTTCTGACTTAACTTCTTTAAGTTCGGACGGGTTTTTCAACAAAATCACCCAATGAGTAATGTTTAGGTAATCAAGGTGAAAGGCGTTTTTAATACAAATGAAAAAGAGAAAGAGAACTAAAGCAACCCAGAGCCCTGCAGTATCAGGAACTCGTCTGTTGAAATCTTCTTTCCGGCCTTGAACTTTTCAAAAATAGGCTTTGCCGCGTCGGATATTTTCTGCTGCACTGCGTGCTTTGCAGCATCCTTCTCAGCGCGTTCCTTCTCGCGCTCCGCGCGCTCAAGCTCAGCAAGCTCCTGGCGGTAGCCCTGCTCTTTTTCACGAACAGCACCAACTGCCTCCGAATACGCCTTGGCGTCTGTCTGCGCCTCAAGCCGGACCATGTCAAGCTGCGAGAATGCGTATGAAATGGACTTTGAAAGCTGCTCTGCTTCCTTGTAGTATGAGATGAGCTTTTTGTGGTGGTCGTTGGCCTCTTCCAAAGCCGGCCGCAGCACGCGGTCAAGCTCCTCAAGCGGAGTTTCAAGCGACCTGATTTCTTCGCGAAGGGTTTTGATTGCGCCGGACGCGTCAACTTTCTTTGTAGCAAGGGGAAGCTGCTTTTCTAGCTCGCGTATCTTCTTTGAAAGCTCCTTTTCGGCCTTTGCTGAGCGCGCCTCAGTTTGGAGCGACCACTCCATGGAATCTATTTGCGCTTTCAGCTGCTCTGCATTGGGACCTGCTGGAATTTTCTTTATTTCGTCAAACACCGCAACAAGCTTTGCACGGGCTTCCTTGATCTTTTCAATCATCTCGTGGCGTTGGGTGCGCATTTCCTTGGTCTTTACATTCAACTCGTCCCGGCGCTGCTTTTCAAGCTTGATTTTCGAGGACAAGTCCTTGAAGCGCGCGATGTTTTGCCTGTTCTGCATCACAATATCGGAAACCTGCTTTTGCGACATCTGCTTCTTCTCGCGGATTGCCTCGATGTCCTGCTTTGATGGCAGCGCCGCTGGCTTTTCTTCCGCAGGCTTGTGCTCAACCGCCGGTTTTTGCTCAACAACAGGTTCTTCGGACATAAGACAATCACGTAAGGAGAAAAAAATAAAAAAACTAGGCCACTTGCTGACCGTTTGCCTGGTGCGTGTTCATCGCTCCTGGCTGCTCGAGCTCGATTTCTGCGATGATTTCATCAATCTCAGCACGCTGCTTTTCAAGGACCTTTTTGATGCGCATGATGCGCTTCTGGTTCAGGTGAATCTCGCGGTACTTGCGTGCGGCCTTGTTGAAGTGCTCAATTGAGAGGGTAAAGTACTCCTCGTTGTCCATGCTCTGGGCGATGTCGGAAATAATCTGTCCTGCAAGCTCGTTTGCGCCGACTTTTACGTCGCGCTTTATCTGGTGCTCGCGCTTGAGGTT
>JBAZHM010000127.1:0-3529 GCA_041652355.1 Candidatus Micrarchaeia archaeon
CGCGGCAAGCCGGATGCCACGTTGGTTCCTTGTAAGTATTCCGGACAAGGGGAAATAAAAAAGGAACGATTAGGCAAAAGCAAACGTGGGCCCATGTTTTATTTAACAATAGGCAACGAATAGACTTAGGAGTAAAATGCTGCTATTCGACCCTAGGAAGGAGGAACAGCGCAAGAACCAGCGTGAATTGAGGGGCTGGGCACTGTTTGCTAAAGAGAAGGAGCGAAAGAGGTGGGAAGAACACCACAATCCCTCGGAACCTTTCCCTGACGAAGAGCGTCGGTGGAAAATAGCGCACGATAGTTACGTCAGGCAACGACTGGTCAACGACCTGAAACCTCTTTTTTATCCCATGCTTCCAGCACTGTTTACTCGGAAGGATGTCCCAGATGAAGAAAAAAGGCGGCGTCTAAACGAAATGTACCAAGGACTCATGATAAATCACCTTCATAAAAATATCAAATTAGTTGTGGAACCCAAGCCTCCAGAAGCGCCGCGCAACCTGTTAGAAAGGCTGTGGACTCATTCAGTAGGTGCCGCTAACTCAAGCACAATGGGTACTTTCTTCCATAATGGCGGCAAGATAGAGATATATCCACAGAACATCCGCCAGCCAAACACGGTCAGGGGCACGGCCTTCCACGAAGCCATCCATTATTTCGATAAAAAACGGGAATACCGCCCCATCGCAAGATACCTCAGCAGCGACTTTACACGAGAGGTCTTGAAAGAAATATATGCACAGATCGACGAGTTCGTCTCGTTTGAAGACCCTCGGCGGTCCGCAATAATAAAGTCATCCAAGAAGTTTTCAAGAACAGGCGGATGGGAAACTGAAGACCCTCTTGCACTCGTACGGGCATTCGGCAATTACAAAAGAGACCGGAACCCGTTCAAGACCGCGGACTATCTCGCGATCCACATAAAGTACGTGCTTGGCAGGGCGGTAATTCAAGAGCTTATACGCAAAGGCACGGTAAAAAGGCCGACGGACATATTCAACGTCCCGCCCGAAGTGCTCAAGAAGGAAATGAAGGGAATACTCGCGAGGTCGCCGTTCATCTATGCCAGCCACTTCACAAGAAGCATCCTCTCTGTGCCCAGAGCCAGTATGGAAAAGATTGCGGCTGCGATGCGCAAAAAGAGTGCGACGAACTGAAGGCACTGAACAAAATCAGGCAGTTATCTTCGTGCCAACTACCTTCTTCCCAAGCATCGCGTCGCGCAAGCGTCCGGGCACGAGACCGTTGATTATGATTATTTGTGCTTTGGATTTCTTGGATTATTTCCTTAACGAAGAAAAATAAAAAGACATCAGAAAATTTATCTTACGGGCATACCTCAATAAAACTCGGTTTTCTTGAGCTGGATATATTCTCCCAAAAGGTGATGGAAAAGGCGGTACTTGCCGCGGTCTATACGGATTACTGCGCCATCCTGGACAAGTTTGCCTATGTATGGCGACAGCTCGTTATTGTCTTTTTTCAGCTTGTCGCTTAACTCCGAAAGGAAAGCCTCGCCATTTTTACTTGACGCGAGTATGTCAAGTATGCTTTGGCTTACCTTGCCGGAGTCGTCGTAAAACCGTGCGAAGAACCTGCCAAGAACGCTTCCGACAAAGTCTATGTCAGCAGCCCTAAGGTGCACTTCTGTCAGTTCCTTTTCTTTCGGGGAAAGCCTTGAGTAAGCGGAATTGAGATATGCATTCAACACGAACGGGTGGCCTTCGGTTACAATGCATACTTTTTCGAACGCTGCATCTGAAATATTCATGCCGGTGCGGCTGAGTTTTTTGTCTATGAATGCGCGGCTTTCAGACTTGCTGAAGTTCTCCAGTATTGCGGGTGGAAAAGTCCGCACCAGCGGAGAGAACCCTGTGCCTGACGGTCCGGTTATTGAAAGCTTGCCTGCGGGAACCATCATCACGGGAATTCTTTCAGTTTGAAGCTGCTCAAGCACCGCACGCAAATAAAGAACCAGCTCCGCACGGTTTTTTTCAAGAACGCCGGCCTCGTCGATAAGAAAAACTATTGCAGTCTTGTCGCCTTTTAGCGCCTTCCAAGCAGCCTTCAGAGCGGACTGCAAATTTGGATGCTCTGCTTCCGGCAGGTTGCCAAGTCGTAACTCTACGTTTGGACCGGCTTTCAGACGAATTACACGAAGAACGTCCCAAACCTTTTTCGATATTTTCTGAAGAATTACCTCTTCCCGGACTTTGTCTGCCGTTCGTTCAATGAGCACCCTACTAAGAGTCTCGCGGTCGTATTTGGGCATCTCGTTCAGTGAAAGGTACACAGTAAGTGCGTTCATTTCTTCAGCGATGACCTTGCACTTGTGCAGGAAGGATGTCTTACCTACGCCATAACCTCCAGAAACAGCCATGCTTGCAAGCGAGCCGCCCGCGGTCTGCTCAAGCTTGTGGCGAAAATTCTCAAGTTCAGAAGTACGGCCTACGAAGTCGTTGGGATCAACGGGTGAACCGGGATTGAACGGGTTGGGAGAGATTGATGCGAAAGACGTTTTCTGAACGGGCATGTTTGACCACCCAAAGCAAACTATATAGTATAAAGTATTTCATATAGTATAAAAATACGTTGGGTGGCTGAATTGACAGAAGAATATACCAAGCTAACAGAGGTGTTCAGCCAGTAATTTTCGTGCCAACTGCTTTCTTTCCAAGCATCGCGTCTCTCAATCGCCCGGGAACAAGGCCGTTGATTATGATTATTTCGACTTTTGTGCGCTTGGCAATGCCAAGAAGAGTGTCCACCTTGGAAAGCATTCCGCCGGTCACGTCGGTTGCATGCGAGCCACTGAGGGACTTGCGGACTTCTGAATAATTCTTGGGGGAAATTTCCTCAACGAGTTCGGTGTTTTGCGGGTAGTCCTTCCACACGCCATCCTCTTTTGACGCAATCACGATGCGCTTTGCCTTGAACTTCTTTGCAAGCGACTCGAGCACCATCTCGGTTGAGACGATTGCACAGCCCTGCTTGTCGTCAAGCGTAACATCGCCATAGGGAACGGGAGTGATACCCTTTGCAAGCGCGATTTTCATCGGCTCAAGGAAAACCTTGAAGGGCTTTCCCTTTGAAGTGACCATGAATGAAGAGGGTGAGAAGGAGACTGCGTCCTCGCCTGCATCAAGGAGTGCTCGCACCACTATGCGGTTCAGGCGTGAAGCCGCGTGCTGGACTTCCGCAACGCCTTTTGCGCTATCTGCGTTGTGAAAACCGTTCGCGGTGCCGTACTTGTGCGCGGGCCTGTGGGGGAAGCTCCCGCCACCGTGGCCGATTACCGCCGAAAGGTTTCCTTCTTGCTTTGCTGCGTGGACTTCACGAGCAAGCCTCTTGATTTCATCAGAGCGCGGTAGCTCCGCAGCAGTCTTGTCAGTAATCAGGCTGCCGCCAAGCTTTACGAGCACGAGTTCAGAGGCCATAAAATCAACATTTGTTTTGGCTGCTTTTCCTTTTGACAATCAAGTCGTTTCAACAATCCCTTTGTCCGCATCAACTTTGACAGATCGGAA
>JBAZHM010000128.1:0-3497 GCA_041652355.1 Candidatus Micrarchaeia archaeon
CTTTCAAGCGCAGGATACGTGGGCATTACCGCGGACATGTACGCAACAGCATGCGTGCTGAATGCAGTCACAAACTTTGTTGCGGTATTTCTTTTCATTGACATACTTGGAGTGCTAATGCTCAAGCCCATGCTAGTCATTGCAGGCCTTGCGTCAGCAGGGGTTGGCATCGCAACACTGGTAACTTGCCTTGTGTTCCCCCAGATAATCGCAACCCAAAAGCGGCGCGCAATTGACGCGAACATGATAACCGCAACAAGGCAGCTTCTCATCCAGATACGCTCAGGGGTCCCGCTGTTCAACGCCCTGCTTTCAGTAAGCTCAGGGCACAACAAAGTCTCCGACGAGTTCTACAAGATAGTTGCAAAGCTCAACGCAGGGGTTGCCGAAACCGAAGCCCTTGCAGAGGCATCCGCATCATCGCCGTCGATGCAATTCCGCAAGGTCGTGTGGCAGCTTAGCAATGCGCTCAAAGTAGGCACTGACGTCGGCCTTGCGCTTGAGGCTACGCTGAATGAGCTTGAATTGGAGCAGACGGAACAGATAAAGAAATACTCGCAGGAGCTTTCGCCGCTTACCATGATATACATGATTTCTGCAATCATCGTGCCAAGCCTGGGCGTGACCATGCTCATAGTCATCGGCTCGCTGATGTCCTTTCCAATCCCAAAAGTGATACTGCCCGTGATATTTCTGATAATGATAGGTTTCCAGGCATTCTTCCTAAACTTTGTCGCCTCAAGGCGGCCGGTGGTGTAACAACATGAAAACAAGCCGGCTTTTCATAAAAGCGTCGTACATAATGCCAAGAAAGTGGGTTGAAAAAATCGGCACGCTCTTGGTGCAGGGCGGGTTCAACACAAACAAGTACCGCTACTTCATCGGGCTTGCGCTGTTTGGCGCATTGTTTTTAGGGTTCATGTTCTTTCTCATCTGCCTGGTAGTGATGGGCGACACCCAATATGCGTTATTTTCAGGAATACTGGTGCTTCTTGCCGAAATGGGCGGGGCATACTTCATACTCAAGTCAACCGCATACCAGCGCAGCCGCAGGATAGAAAGCGTGTTTCCCGACGCGTTGCGCATAATCTCTGCTAACATGCGTGCAGGAATGACCATTGAAAACGCATTGTGGTCCGCAGCACGGCCGGAGTTCGGGCCTTTCCGCGACGAACTCAGCAAGGTTGCAGCTGACACGTTTGGCGGCATGCCAATAGAGGACGCCCTGCTTGCAATGCCCCAGCGCGTTGACTCGAAGCTTCTTTCCCACGCAATCTCGCTGATGGTGGAAGGCCTGCGGCTTGGAGGAAGGATGACGGACTTGCTGGACCGCATCTCAGCAGACATTACTTCACGCCAGAGCCTGCAACGCCAGATTGAGACGTCCACAACAACATACGCAATATTCATAATCTTTGCAGCGCTGGTTGCAGCGCCAATGCTTTTTGCAGTGTCGACATTCTATGCGGAGATAAACGAAAAGACAATGGCCGGAGTTGCCTCCGGAATGCAAGTGAGCGCATCATCCCGCGCCCGCATGGCTTCGTCCGGGATCCCGATTCTGCTGCCGTCAAAGCAAACGGACCAGATAGGCTTTGCAGAAATCCGGCTGTTCTCTTTGGGAGTCATCATAATCACCGCGTTCTTTGCATCAATCATAATTTCGCAGATAAAGGAAGGCGAAGCGCAACGGGGATTGTCTTTTGTGCCGATTTTTGTGGCTGCAGCGATGACCATATTCATACTCAGCCTGATGGGCCTAGAAGCTGTCTTTACAGGCATGCTATGAGCATTGCGCCAGGCAACGCAGCACGCCTGCGACCTTGCAGCCTGGAACAATACGCATTAAAAAGAAAGCAAAAGTAATCTTGTCAATCACGTTCCAAAATGGTGGTTTTTATGGCAAAAGGACAGACCGCACTTGAATACCTTGTAACTTACGGCTGGGCAATACTCGGAATCATAATCATAGTAGGCGTGCTCATCTCCTTTGGGGTATTCAACCCGTCAAAGTGGGCCAACGTGCGCCAACAGGGCGGGTTTTCTTCCCTTGCCGTGCTTGACCACAGCATGACATCAGGCGCGCACGGAATGCTTACACTGTCGCTTCAAAACACGCGCGGAAACTCCATCATAATCACAAGCGTAGTCACAATGTCAGGCGGATGCTCGTATACCGGCTCAAAGCTTTTGACTACTGAAAACCCGGTGACAATACCAACCGGAGACTGCAACCAGTCCACAGTTATTGATGCAACACCAGGCAGCGCGTACGACTTTGCAGACTTGGCAATCACGTACACGGACACCACTTCAAGCCTGGTGCACACCGAACGCGGGTTCATCAAGGGCCAGTTCCAGTAGGTGCGTGCGCCGAATGGCGTCAACTTTTTTCCCAGCGCAGTTTACTGAAAAGTACCTCGAAATACTGGGGGCGGATTCCGAAAAATTCTTCTTTTCTTGCGCTTCCAAAATACCAAAATCTCTCTGGTGCAACTCTCTTTCTACAACGCCTTCTGAATTGAGCTTTGAACTCTCAACACGCGGATTCAAACTCGAGCAGCTGGAATTTTCAAAGAACGCATTTTCAATAGCATCGGGGCCGCTGCGGCCAGGGGAAGACCCTGCATTCAAGGAAGCGCGATTTAACTTGCAGGAAAAAGCGGCGATGCTCCCCCCAATTGCGCTAGAGCTGCTGCCGGGACAGCGCATACTCGACGCATTTGCAGCGCCCGGAAACAAGACGCTCCAGATTTGCTGCAACGCAAAAAATACCGGGAACATAATCGCGCTTGAACGCGAGCCCGCACGGTTTGCCACGCTGCGCTTTAACGTAAAAAAATACGGCATGCAGGTTGATGCAAAAAAACTTGACTTCCAAAAATTCAAGGACCGCGAGGGTTTTGACCGCATCCTTCTGGACGCCCCATGCAGCTCCGAAGGCTTGGTGCGGAAAAGGCAAGACGGCCTGAAAGAGTGGAGCCAGAAGAAAGTCCTGAACATGGCAAAACGGCAGAAAAAGGCCATTGTAAAGGGGTTCGACTTGCTTGTGCCAAAAGGAAAACTGGTGTATTCAACATGCTCGCTTTCTCCAGAGGAGGATGAAGAAGTGGTCGACCACCTGCTTGCGCAAAGGCCGAATGCAAAGGTGGAAAAAATAAAAATTGCAGGAGTGAATGCATCGAAAGGGCTTAGAGAATACCGGCAAAAAGAATTCAACCCGCAGGTTGAAAACTGCGTTCGGCTCTACCCGCACGAGTGGGACTGCCAGCCGTTCTTTTTTGCAAAAGTTTCAAAAGCATAGTAGTCTGCAGGGAAAAACAAAAAACGCGAAAGATTTCCTGCGGCTTTTCCAGTTTGCTAGACGCCCATTGAAAATAACGTCCGACGGGCACAACAAACTTTCCCAAATTCAGGAAACTTTTAGCTATTTGTTTACTGAAAATGGGAAACTTTAAAAATAGCCTTTTGCATAAACCCATACTGAATGAAAAGAA
>JBAZHM010000129.1:0-3419 GCA_041652355.1 Candidatus Micrarchaeia archaeon
GCATAGCGGCAATATCTCTGATTGTTGGCGCAGTCGGGATAATGAACACAATGTACACTGCGGTTTTGGAGCGGACCAAGGAAATCGGCATCATGAAGGCAATCGGCGCAAAAAACTCCGAGATAATGGTTCTATTTTTGATTGAGTCCGGGCTGCTGGGGCTTGTTGGCGGCGTAATTGGCGTCATCTTGGGCTACATCATGGGCAAGGCCGCGGAAGTCATCGCAAACCAAATGCTCGGCTCAAGCCTTCTGAAGCTGTACTTCCCGCCGGAACTGATAATAGGCGCATTGCTATTCTCATTTGTAATCGGCGCGTTGTCCGGAATGGTGCCTGCGCGGCAAGCTTCGCACCTGCGGCCTGTTGACGCGCTTAGGTATGAGTAATCTGCAAATTTTGCATAAAGGTTGTTTGCCCTTTTATGAAAAGCGTACTGGCTCTGAAAGTGTCTTTTGACGGCCACCAAAAACTTGAACGCATCATCACATGGCCAAAGAATGCAGACATGGCAATAATCGGCAGGCACGCAAAATCATCCTCGCACAGGCTATGGAAAAAAGGCGAGCGCATACGTGGCGCTGATGCGCGCATACGCTTCTCCCCGCATTCTTACGGCCACAGCCTTGCCATCATGCTCTCGTTCTTTGCATCTGCTTTCCTAAAGCGCAAGCCAAAAGCAGAATTTGGCGGCAGGCTCTTCCAGTTCTTTTCAGACCGCGTGGCGTCATCGCATGTGCTTTCACTTATCAAAAAGCCACTGACGCAGTCAGTCTCCTTCTTTGCAATTGACATCAACGCGCTTCCCAGCCACTACGACGTTGCGCTGCTTGTGCTTCGTGCAAGAGGCAAATCAGGGGATGAGGAGTTGTTTGCAGTCCCGCTGGTATTTGGATTCCATAACGTCCGGCCCGACTCAAACGTTCGCGGCGGTGTGCATTTTGACAGCGTAATGCCCGGCCAGCCGTGTGTGGTGAATGGCTGCCTGCAGCTTTCAATAGGCGAAAGCCGGCTCGTGCTGGAGCCATTGTTTGTGGAAAAAAAGAATATGGAAAAAGAAAGACGCGAATACGACTAGCGTATCACTGAAAGCGGGATTGCGTTCTTTTCAAACTCAAGCTTTGCAAGCACAAGCGAGTTAATCGTATTGAGGTTGTTCTTTACAAGGCACGGCGCTCCCATTGCAAGCTGGAGTGCGCGTGCGCCAACCACTCTTGCGACTTCGTACTTGGTCATGTCCTTGAATTTTATAGTTGCAGTTGACATTGGAGAATTTGCACCTCTGGTGGATAATGAAAAAAGTCGGCGGCAAGCGTTTTCTGCCGGTCTATCTTTTGGGCTGTTCAAAGCATTAAATACTTTCCAACCGTCGTTTTTTTGGAGATTGAGCAATAATGGCATCCAAAGTCGCAAAAAACATCCAAACGTACCTGCGGAAAGTGTCAGACCCAAAATTCAAAGAAAAGTCCGCACGCTTCTTCACCGAGCCCGTGCGGCCGCTTGGCGTTCCGATGCACGGATGCACGCGTGCAGTTGCCGAAGCAGTAGTGGCTGCAAAGGCTGCGGGGACTCCGATTACGCTTGAGGACACAATGGAAGCTGCAAAGGAACTCTACTCAACAGGAGTACTGGAGGAACAATTCTGCGCAAACATCCTTCTTGCGAGAATGCAGAAAGAGTTCGGTGAAGATGACCTGGCTTTCTTCGAATCCATAATCGCATCATATGTTGACAACTGGGCGTGCTGCGACGGCCTTTGTTCGATAATGGGAAAGCTTTACGAACGCTACCCAAAGCAGGCGCAAAAGCTTTCCGGCTGGTCCAAGTCAAAGAACCGCTGGGTCAAGCGCGCGTCAGTGGTGTGCCTAGTGGTTCAAGTCAGGCGCGGGCTTTTCATAGACTTGGTTTACTCGAACGTATCCGCGATGCTTTACGATTCCGATGACCTGGTGCGAAAAGCCAATGGCTGGGCGCTGCGGCAGGCGGGAAAATTCGATGAACCGCGGCTAGTGAATTTTCTTGAAAAGCACGCGGACATGCCCGCAATCTCGCTTTCCTATGCAATGGAAAAGCTTGACGACAAAACTAGAAAGAGGATACGCTCGCTTCGACCAAAGTGAATCGTCGCCCGCGCAACTGTAGTCTCCTTTTTTTGGCAAACAATATGCTTTTGAGCGAGAGGAAACAAAATTTCTTTTGGTGTAAAAAATGGATGCGTTTACTGTTGGAATGATTGTTGCAGCTATTCTCGTCACCGCTGTTGCCCTTCTTGCGCACTACTACAATTCGTTTGTTCGCATGCGCAACAAGATGGACAACACGTGGGCGCAGATTGACGTCCAGCTCAAGCGCAGGTACGACCTGATTCCGAACTTGGTGTCTGTAGTCAAGGCAGTTGCAAAGCAGGAGAAGTCGCTCTTTCTTTCCGTTGCAAAAGCCCGGACGGCATTCGAATCCGCGCAAACCGTATCAACAAAAGCAGAGGCAGATGGCTTGATGGATAGCGCAGTAAAAGGGCTTTTTGCAGTTGCCGAGGCATACCCGGTTATGCGCTCCAATGAAAATTTTCTTTCGCTGCAGAACGAGCTTGCAAAGACCGAAGGCAAGATTGCGTTCGCGCGCATGTTCTACAATGACGCAGTTTTGGAATACAACACCTATGTGGAGTCATTTCCTTCGAATGTTGTTGCGACTTTCCTTCGCTTTTCAAAGCGGGATTATTTCCAGGCCGACGAAGCGGCAAGGCCGGGAATAAAGGTTGAATTATAGGAAAGCCAAAAGGTTGAATCAATTTGCACAAGCGGCTTTTGCTCAATGTCGTTTTTTTCTTAGCATTAGCATCGTCCTTTGCATGTGCAAAAAGCTACGAGTTCTCCGACGTTTCAGTTGACTATGCCATAGGTTCGGACGGAATCATTTTGGTTCAGGAAAACCTCACCTTTGATTTTTCCGGAAGTTACTCTTTTGCATACCGCGACCTGGAATACGGGCCGTGGACGTATAGTAACGTAAATGTTTTTGAAAAAAATGCGGACGGAACAACAACGCCCGTAAGCACATCAACATCTTCCGAAGGTTCAGCAACCCGCTACCGTTGGTCGTTTTCAGCAGCTGACGAAAAGAAGACGTTCATAGTCAGTTACCAGCTTCGCAATGCAATAAACGCCTATGACGATTCGCTAGAGCTTTACTGGAAAGCATGGGACTCGCAATGGGCTGCACCAGTTCGCTACCTTTCCGGCGCCGTGCATTTTCCCAAGCCGCTTTACTCCGGTTCGCAGGTCTGGCTGCACCCTGCGCTTGATGCGACTTATTCCCTCAACGGAAGCTTGCTGACCTTTGAGGCGAACAACATCCCTCAAGAGACTTTTCTTGAGTTCCGCGTGCTGTTCAACAAAGAAACCCTTGACGCGTCCGCTTCT
>JBAZHM010000130.1:0-3384 GCA_041652355.1 Candidatus Micrarchaeia archaeon
TGCATGCCCCGTTTGAACACCCTGCGGGGCAGACGTACCCTGAGCTTGCGAAAGTGGATGCGCCAGTGCAGTACATGTCAAACACTACGGATGAATCCGAGCAGAAATCAGGTATCGTCCGGGACGAGCCGTTGGAATACGTAAGATAAATCGAACCCGACCGGTTGTAATTCAAACCATCCGAATCAGTACAAGACGCAGTAACAAACGGAGTTGGTAATGGGTTTATAGTAGGCAATGGGTTTATTGGAACCGAACATGCGGGGAACGTGCTGATTTTTCCATTCAAAAATTGCGAGATCAACGAAACGTCATTGAACCCGGCAAACCCGTTCGCATCAACGTCAACACGCGCAAGCTGGTCTGCAGAAAGCGAACTTGAACTAACAAGGTCGTTTGCCAACAAGTAATCCGTCGCGTTGATGTAACCATTGGCATCAACATCGCCTGGTTTTCCACAAGGCGCAACACGTGAAATGTTCAAATCAACTGGCTTTGGAGTGGGTATTGGAGCAACCACCAATTGCACAGTCAGGCATGGCCATTTCGAAGGGCCGGAGTATTCTTGACTACAACCACTCTCCGGAGTGCCATTGTAAATTTTTGATTTTGCAACTACTGCCTGGCGTCCGTTTACAAGAAAAGTCACATCCTCAATTGAATAACCTTCTCTAAGCTTTACCAATTCGAGGAAAGCGCCATTTGCATCCGTTCCTGCAACCCCAACATCTCCAAATCCTCTGATATGCAACGTGGCGTCGGACACTAACTTGCCATTTGGGAAATAATCACTCCAAACAACGCCCGAAATGTTGACTCGAACAGTTGGCAATACTGCGGAACTGACGCACGCGCCTTTATAGCAAGCGTATCCAAAAGGACAGGAATGGATTGAACGATAGATGCTGTTGTCAACGTTGCACTGGTATTCCCAAACCGAATCCCCTTCGTCTTTTCCATTGATTAGCTTCGCACAGTTGGGGCGTGAATCGTTTGCTGTTGTAATTGCGCAACAGTCGGTTTCACTTCCAAGTGAATTCGTTACTGTTCCAGGGGAATAGATGTAGATGCCATTATCCGTATCAGTACAGGACGTAATTGGAATTGTTGAAGGTACTGGAGTCGGAGTATTTGTTGGAATAGGCGTTATTGTCGGCATAACCATATTCAAGGGCTTGATTGCATAAGTTGCGGTTGCATAGGGCTCAGTGTAGCTTATTCCAGCAGCACCTTGGAAAATTATGTCAAAGCCTTCAGCACCGCGGATGAGTGAAAGCTTCTCTCCTGCTTTCAACCTGTCATCCGACTTTCCGTTCGGGTACGACGAGTAGAGGGTGATGTTAGTTATTGCGGCACTGTTGCCCACCTGGGCCGAGCCTATGTCGGCATACCAGTAACGGTGCGTCGTGGAGTCTATCTGCTGGCCGCTTGCAATGCTCAGCTTCTCGCTAATAAGCGAAACGTCGGCATAATAGAATCCGTTGGCGTCGAGAAACACGCGGTTAACCTTAATGTAACCCCTATCGTTGCCAGTCATCGAGCCTGACTGTAAAACCTCAGTGCTCGTCTGGCCGTCCGGCCAAGTTACATTAAACATAGCGAAATAGGTGGTGTTAACCAAACTGGCAGAGAGGAGCTTTGCACGCGCGCCGTTCGACCCTACCACCTCGCCGTCAACGGGAAGGGAGGAGTTGTACCCGGCTTCAACGCCAATTTCCAAGTTCCTTACGGTCGTGTCGTCGTAATCTGCAAAAAGAACCACCCACTTCTTTCCAAGGAGGTAAAACTGGATGTGCGTCTGGAGGATTTGGTCCGAAACAGGGCAAGTGCTGAAGGATTTACTTGTGTCCCAGCACATCGGCAGCGGCCGGTTAAATGAAAGTACATACGCAGCACGCAGCTTTTCTGCAGCGGTTTCATTTGAAAAAATATTGTATCCAGTGTACGCGCCTACATAAATCTCCTGGCTCTGGTAAACCCCCACATTTCGCGGGTTGCTTACAAAACCATTGCTTGGAAGCGCAAGGAAGCTTGCCTTTGAAGCGTCAAGCTTGAATGCTTTTTCAAGCCCAGTGCGGTCACCGGTATAAACGCCGGTGTAGCCCCGGAACGATTCCGAATTATTGTCAAGGTAGTCTTTGATGAAAGTGCGGACATAATAAACGCCAGAAGCAGGAACCGGCGTGGGAGTATTTGTCGGAATGGGGGTAACAGTTGGAACCGGCACGTTTCCACATATGCACTTTGCGCGGGGTGTGAAGCACTTGCTCCATTTCTCACTAGTGTACGACTCAGGGTAATACAGGTTTCCGGTGTTTGGCCCCATACCTATCTTGCCTTCGTTTGCTTTGTTGCATTCAATTGGCTTCATATTCCAGTATGCGCCATAATACGAGCAATCAATCCCAACCCACCTGCAACCAGTTGCAAAAGGAGCGACAGAGCTGGTTTGAGAAGCGGTTGTGGAAGTTGATGTTGCAGTCTCATCAATAGATGGCATTGGCGGCATGTCGCCGATTGACGCGGAAGTTGAAGTGGCCGTCTGAGAAGTTGAAGCGGTTTGCGCCTTTTGAGGCAATGATGTGGATTCCACAGGCTTAACTGGAACATTAGTTGCCACCCCAACAGCGCTGGTGGCGCCCTTTATAGCGCACACTACGTTCTGGCCGGACTTGTCAAGCCAGACTGTCAGTGAAAACGACGGGTCGACAACTGAAACTTTGTAATAGTCAGCAACTGCAAACTGCGGCCCGCACTCCTGGCGAATCGACTCAAGGTTCTTTTCAACAGCGGCGCCATCCCACAAAGCAACCGTGACTTTAGCGTTCGGATACTGCTCAAGGAAAGCTTTGACCTGCGGAAGAGAAGACGCCAATACCGTGACATCAGTAGTGCCGTCAGCAGACGGAGTAGTCACGCAGCCGCTAAGAAGCGCAGCACAAAAAACAGAAAAGATTATGAAGAATCCTTTGTACCCGACAACCACGAAAACCACCTGTAGCCCGGCCAACAACACTGCTGGCAGCTATGAGGAGGTAGAACGCAAGGCTATATAAAAGATACAAAAAAGAGGAAAAGAAAATGGGAAAGAGAAAAGGAATGAAAAAATGAAACATCAGCCAGTAAAATTCCAACTATGGTTTTCTTTCCTTCCTGATCCAGTCCAGGTCGTTGCGGTAGAGCGTCCTGATGTCCGAGAGTTTTTCGCGCGACATCATCAGCCGCTCCAAGCCTTGGCCCCACGCGGCAACATTTCCGGTAATGCCTAACGGCGCTTTGACTTCGGGCCTGAACATCCCGCAGCCGCCCAGCTCAAGCCATTCCTTTCGCACCGGGTCGTACACTTCAACTTGCGCGCTAGGCTCGGTGTATGGGAAAAATGAT
>JBAZHM010000131.1:0-3354 GCA_041652355.1 Candidatus Micrarchaeia archaeon
GCTAGGCAAGCGGGTGCTGTGCGCTTTGGAGATAATTAGATTATCTGCAAGTCCTTTGGAAGCCTTGTCAGGTTTTTGCAGCCGTTTTTTGTGACTACAACCGCATCCTCTATGCGGATGCCGCCGATTTTCGGGTAGTATAATCCTGGTTCAACTGTGACTACGTTTCCCGCGTCAAGTCTTCCGCCTAGCGGGGAAAGTCGCGGTTCTTCATGAATGTCCAAACCCAGCCCATGGCCCAGGCTGTGAGTGAAGCCAAACAATCCTACCTTTGTAGCGGTCTTTTTGTAGCCCTTGCGTTCGAACTGCTCAACTGCAAACTTGTAAAGCTCGCTGCCAACTGCGCCCTCGCGCAGCCTGTCAAGGCAGCCCTGCTGGACGTTCTTGACCGCGTCATACATGCGCAAGAACTTGCCCGTAGGCTCTCCTTTGAACACCGTTCGAGTGACGTCGCCATAATATCGCGTTGCCAGGCATTTTGGAAAGACGTCTATGATGATTTGCCTGTCCTGCCAAAGCTGGCCTGCACCACGCGCGTGCGGCATCATCGAGTCCTCGCCGGAACAAACTATTGTCTCTCCTGCTTCGAATCCTCTTATTGAAAGAAATCCCGCTATGCGCTCGTGCAGGAATTCGCTTGTGAGTGGCTTTCCGTCAAACAAAAGTCGGCCTGAAGGGTCGGGCCTGGATGCGTTGATTACTTCAATCGCCTCCTCAATGGCCTGTTGTGCAATCTCCTGCGAATGTGCGATGAGCTTAATCTCGCGCTCAGTCTTTACTTCGCGTTGTTTGAAAAACTGCGGCCACTGCACTGCAATTGCTTTGATATTGTATTCTCCAAGTTTTTGTGCAAGCCCAGTTGGAAAATCATAAGGAACCGAAGCGCTGCGGATTTTCCTCCTCTTGAGTGCCATGATGATTGCGCCCATCTTCTTCTCTGTGTCAGTCTTGGGCGAAGGAAGGACCTCCACGCCGCACTTTGCAATCTTCTTTGCGCGCGAGCACTCGAGGCTGCTTGCAAACATCACTTTCTTCCTGCCATGCTCAAGATACAGGTACGGGTCAGTTGTAGACATTCCTGTAGCATAGTAAATGTCCGCGTCCTTTTCGCCTGGTGCAAAAATCAGCTTGGCAGTTGTCTTTTCCATCGAAAGAATAGGTGCCGTTGTTGTTTAATGGGCTTTTGGAAGATGGTGCGATTGAATTGAAAAATAGGGCGTTTGTTGAATCAGAAAAAGAGTGTTAAAAGAAAAAAATAAGAAAAAGGAAAAAATGGGAATTTATCCCACTATCTCAATGCCTTCAAAGTCGTCCTTGGGCTTGGCCTTTTTCTGTGCGCCTTCATAAGCGCGGCCAAGTATCTGCGGTGACTTGACTCCGGTGACTATGGCAGTGATTTCCATCTTGCCGTCGAAGTTTGCCATAACTCGCGCACCCCACTTGACTGATGCGGACGGGTCCATTTGTTCGGTAATCATTTCTCCTGCGCGGATGGTGTCTCCCAAAGTAAGGTCAGCGCCTCCAGCAACGTGGATGATTGCGCCCTTTGCGCCTGCAAAGTCCACGTCAAGGAGCCTGTTTTCCATTACTCCGCGGCATGCGTCATCAACTTTGTTGGTGCCCTTGCCCGAGCCTACTGCGATCATTCCAAGGTCGCCGTTGCCCATGATTGCGCGCACGTCTGCAAAGTCAATGTTGACCATGGATGGCTGAGTCAGGGTAAAGACCAGCCCTCCGATTGCCTTTGCAAGGATTTCGTCTGCCACCAGGAACGCCTGGTTCATTGGCAAGTTTGGCACAAGCTGCACGAGCCTGTTGTTGTCAAGGATGATTACTGAGTCACAGCACTGGCGCATCTTCTGGATGCCCTCGTCTGCTTTCTGCAGCCTTGCGCGCTCAAGCGCGAACGGGTAAGTGACCATTGCCACCACTATTGCGCCCTGCTCCTTTGCAATCTGTGCAATTACTGGCGCTGCTCCGGTGCCAGTTCCTCCTCCCATGCCTGCAGTGAGGAACACTAGGTGCGTGCCTTCAAGCATCTTTGAGAGTGCTTCGCGGTCGGTTTCTGCGCACTTTGCTCCCACTTCGGGGTATCCACCACAGCCAAGGCCGCGGGTGACGCTCTTTCCTATGAGTATCTTGTTGATGCTTTCCGAAAGAATGTTCAGGTGCTGCCTGTCCGAGTTTGCAGCATAAAGGTGTGCGCCCTGCACTCCAAGCTTAGAGATGCGGTTTACTGTGTTGTTTCCGCCTCCTCCTACTCCGAAGACGCTGATTTTGATTTCTTCGAACTCCTCGTTGGTTTTTTCCTTTCTCTGCGTTCCTCCTGAAGTAATAGCAGATTTTACGATGTCTTCCATCAGAATTCCCTCCTTGTTTCCTATTGCAAATGTTATACGCCGTTTTCGGCAAACCATTGTAGAGAAAAAATCCTTTTAAATACGACATCCGGGAGGCAAACTGGTTAAGCATGCTTTCCAGACGGGGTTCTAAACGGGTTTTTGTCTCGCAAAATCTAATGCGCCAATATTTTATAAGGTATTTGCGGGCTTTTACGAGTCAGAATGCGAAATTTGGCAGCAAATCAGGCCTTTTGCAATAATCCTCGCGCCTTTCTTAGCAGCTTCGGGCTGTCAACTGCGTTGTAGAATTTGAGCTTGTCAACGGCGTTAATGTCAATCCATTCCGCAATTTGGGCGTAGTTCTTTTCGTGTTCGTCAAAAAACTCTGTTGAAAGCGCTCCACCAGTTACTTCGCACAAGTAGTATGCGTAAATTACGTGCACAAACTTCTTGTCGGTGAATTTGCGAAAGAAAGAGTCGCCCAAAAGCACGAGCTTTCCGACTTTGACTTCCAAGCCCGTCTCTTCTTTGACTTCGCGAATTAATGCCTCTTCTAATGTTTCGCCCAAGTCAACCCCGCCGCCGGCAAAGTCGTAGCCGTCAAGCTGCTTTGAAAGAAGTGTTTTGTTGCCTTTGATGATAATTGCATAAACAGATGGTCGGAAACTTAGTTCGCTTGCAAGCACTTCGAACTTGCTGCCTTCAATATCATGGCAAACGACTTTCCTTTCGCTGCTTGTTGTGTTTGACACCAAAATCATCCTAGAATGCTTCCAAGGAAACCTTTCTTCTTTTTCTTGCCCTTCTTCTCAATGACTGCACCGGAGTCAAGCGCCTCAAGATATTCGCGCTGCTGGGAATTCAAGTGGGTTGGGGTTTCCACAACCACGCGCACAATCTGGTCCCCGCGCTGCCGGCCCTCAATGGATGGCATGCCCTGGTCGCGCAGCCGGAACTTGGTGTGCGTTTGTGTTCCCGGAGGGATTTTAAGTTCAGCTTCTCCGCCATCAAT
>JBAZHM010000132.1:0-3313 GCA_041652355.1 Candidatus Micrarchaeia archaeon
GTGGATGTCGCGGATTGCGCGAGCTGAAAGCCTTACGATTTCGCGGCTTAGCACCAAGACTTTATCCTGGCGCTTTTCCTTTTCGTCAAATTTTGGCTGTAGTGACCGGATAATCTGTGAGAAATTTGCCATAGCTTTTCAACACCCCTTTGTAACATTATTTATTGGTGCTAATGGTTAATCAATAATAGTGCTTTACGAAATGCCGTACGCAAGGCTATGATTGGTGGTGCAAAAATGGACAAGAAGAACTTTACTGTGATTTCTCTTGGCGGCTCGCTATTGTTCAAGGAAAACGGCGACATTGATGCTGAATACGTAAAGTCCGCTGCAGCACTCATCAAAAAGCTGCACGCAGAAGGATTCAAGCTTGCAATCTCCGTAGGAGGAGGCAAGTTCTCAGCGCAATACCAGGACATTGTGCGGAAAAATGGCACCCAAGTCATGGCTGACAAGATTGGCCAGATGATAAACCACGTCAACGCAACACTCTTGATTTCCCTTCTTGGCGAGGACGTGGCGTACCCCAAGTCAATAACTGACCTTTCCGAAGTCCAGCTTGCATCCAAGCTCGGGCTTATTCCCGTAGGTGCGGGGTTTGTGGAAGGCGCAACTTCCGACCACGCCGGAGTAATCATAGCCGAAAGGCTCAGGGCCGGCCGGCTTATCAACCTTTCAAAAGTCGATGGAATTTACGATTCCGACCCGGCAAAGAACCCCAAAGCAAAGCTAATCAAGAAAATGACTTACGAGCAGCTAATCGAGCTTGCAACACGCCTGGACACGCGCGAGCCCAAGGCGCCGTTTGTCTTTGACATCATTGCCTGCAAGCTTGCAGCAAGAAGCGGAATAGAATTAGTCTTTGCAAATGGCAAGAAGCTTGAGGACCTCAAAAAGCTTGTAGAAGGAAGCAGGGATTGCGGGACTATAGTTGGATAGGTCGCCGTCCCCGCTTTCAGAGTTGCTTGTACCAGTTTTCGTATTCTTTGTGAGTAGCAAAGCAGCGGATTATGTGAATGTATTCTCCTTTGATGTCATACACAAGCCTTGCGCCTTTGGTGACCTTCTCAACGAAATGTGGTTTTCCGAAGCGCAAGTGCCTTCTTGGAGGCATTGATGCGATTTTCCGGATGTGCACGGCAAAACAGTTTCGGATTGTCGGATCCATACTGTCCATGTCTTCTTGTGCAGTTTCGAAGATGATTGCTTCCATTTTTTGTTCTATTGTTTTTTAACTGGTAGAGTAAATGAAGCAGGTATGCAACCGGCAGTTTATTTATTTTCGTACTTTTTCATGAAATCTTCAAAGGGCATTCCTTTTATTTTTCCTTCACGAAAAAGCGCCATTTCGCGTTCAACCGCCCTTGCAACAAGCGTCTCCTCATCCTCGAAATATCTCTGGTAGAGTTTCAGCGCCTGGCGTATGACTTCTGCCTTTGTTCCTGCCTGGCCCTTTTTGACTGCGTCGTCGATAATTTTGTTGTATGGTGCGCCAAGTATGATATTCATCAAAATCGCCTTTTAGTAGGTACAATGGTTGTACATCTATTGCGCAATAATTAGTTATATTGTTTTGGTTGATGCTTTTGGACTAGAATTTATGTTTGGGCATCAGTTCGCCGATTCTTATTCCAAGTTCCCGCCTTACGCAGGGTTTGGTTTTGTCCATGGGAAAAGTTAGTGCTTTGGACCCGGCTTGCTTGTAAGTGATGTATGCTAGGAAGTCTTCCCCCTTTCTTGGCAGCCTTCGTTCCACGAATGCGAGTTTCCCGTTTTTGCTTGATAGTTTTGTCTTTTCAGGGCACCTGGCATGGCCGCCCGTGATATCAATCTTAGATGGCTTGTCGTTTGCGTAATGAAATACCATTCCGAATTTTCCAGAGTCATTTTCTTGGATGGCAACTGCAATCCGCCTATTTTGGTGGTCCTTTCCAAAAAAGAGGTCTATCTGCCTTTCGCAATGAAAATTGTTCTTCGACGGTGGTATCTCCATTGCCTTATCACTAATTGGCCTTTTGGTGGTACTTGTTTGCAATTATGCGGATTCCGCGCTCAAGTTCCGCCCTGCTTTCGTCATTGACAATCTCATAGTCCGCAAGCGCCATGGTTGCAGCAAGATTCGGCTCTCCTTTTGCCTTTGATTGCTCCTTTTGCTCAGAGGCTTTGAACTGCTCTAGCGTAAGAAGCTGCTCTCCTGCGCGAGCTCGCTTTTTGATGCGCTCGAAACGAATCTCAACCGGAGCGTCCACGCTAATCAGCACGAAGTTATTCCCAAACTCCTTTGCAAGCGCCTCGACTTCAGCAGGAAGCCGGATTGAATCAATAGTAGTGACTCTTTTCTGCCAGCCAGGCATTGCCTTGGCTCTTGTTGCAGCCTTGGTTGCCCAGTAGCCGTCGCCTTCTTTTTTTCGCATTTCGTTGCCTACGGCTATGAGATTAGTCCGCTCAAGCCCCAGGTCGCGCTTTCTGCACTCCTGCCTAATCTCATCAGAAAGGCTGAAGCTTGCAGCGCTAAATTCTTTTTGCAAAAGCTCGATGGCAGTGCCTTTGCCCGAACCAAGAGTACCACAAAAGCCGAAAATCATTTTTTCTTCACCGTCGTTTCAGGCATTAAAATTTTCTTTCCGAATATTGAAAAAAGCAGCAGGCCATTTATAATCACAAGATAGGTGGCAAACGCAAACTCGGAGAAAGCCCACCCGTTTACTGCAAGTAATGCGGTAATGGCGTTGAATATCCCTGTAACGTATATCCAATGGGATTCGGTTTGAGGATGCGCCCATGCCTTCCGCAATGTTGGGATTGCCGCAAATGCATCACTGATTATAGCAAAAACGATTGCCACGTTTGGCTGATTTGTCAAAGCCCACAATACAAGGGCAAGAAGGGAAAAGAAACCGCAAATGTAGTCAAACGTTTCAAGTTTCCAATAGGCTTTCTTGTTTGCAAATGAGGAAATCAGGATAAGCAGGGGGCAGAAACCAGCCATGAAAACTGGCAGCGCTGCCCACGTGACACCGTCCGAGAACGCTGCAAAGCTTGCAATCAGGGGTGCTGTTGACCACATCAGCCACGTGATGCGGTTTGGCTTGGTATTTCCTTTGAGCGTCTCTAGAATGTATGCCGATGCGCCCAGAAGGTTGACAAGTGCGCCAACTATCACTAGGTATTCAAGCATCGCTCAAAGCCCCTTACTGTCCTCTTGCTTTCTTCATCAAAAGGCGTGCCTCTGCGCTTGCCACGGTCTTGCGAGTAGCCTCAATCACATCGGGGTTGCAGCTAATGGAATCAATTCCATACGCAACAATCGCCT
>JBAZHM010000133.1:0-3305 GCA_041652355.1 Candidatus Micrarchaeia archaeon
GCCGCTTGAGGTTTTCCGGGGTGTTATTCAGTTCCTTGACTTCAAGACCGTCCTTTTCTGCCCGCCTTGAGGCCCTAGTGATTTTTTTGCATCCAAAAAGAGGGAGCGCCACCAGCGCGTCGTCCCCTATCCTGTACTTGTCGAATTCTGCGGCGTCAAACTTTGTGATGGTTGCTTTTTCCGTGCAGAAAAACATCGTGCGCATTCGCCGTTGCCTGCAGAACAGCCTGAACGCGCGTACCGCTTCGCCCATTTTTTCCTCGGCGCAAACCGGCTCGCCAAGTGCAACCGCAGTGCCGGCCACCACGGAGTAGGATACGAATCCGCCCTTGAAGTGGAACTTGCGCCGGTCCTTTGCAAGGGAAAGGTGGGATATCGGATTTCTTATATTCTCCTTCAGTGAAGTGTATTCATCGTGTCCGGAGCTTGAAACCATGAACATCCTTTCAAAAGCCAGAAATATATACGACATGTATTCTGCGTCTCCACCTAATATGGTAATCTGGGCAATCACCAGCAACTGCAACCTGCACTGCCGGGGATGTTCGTTTCCCAAGGAAAAAGTCAAGCACAACGTCAAGTTCGAAGACATTGCAAAGGCCGTCGCGTTTTTCCGCAAGAACAACGTTCGCATGGTGGCGCTGACTGGCGGGGAGCCGTTGATTTATCCGCACCTTGAGGAAATCCTCATGCAGCTGAAAAAGGAAAAAATCGTCGTCGGGTATATCGCAACCAACGGCACTTTGTTGACGCAAGAAAAAGCAAGGATGCTTGCAAAGTATGACGTGAACATAATCGGCCTATCTGTCAATCTCGACTACTTCTTGCTGACTGGAAAGAAGCGCGAACAAGAAACCGAGCGCATCCGCAAAGTCACCCGACTTTTAAAGGATTCTAAGATAAACTTCTACGGCGGCGTAATCCTGTCCAAGGTGACAAAGGACGTCCGAAAGACTTGCAGCATAATGCAGTCGCTGGGCATAGACTGCATCTCGTTTTCCTACCCGCAGCTTGAGCAAAAGTCATCCTACCGCGCGGCATCAGACGACGAGCTTTTGGACCTTACCCGAAAGGAAGCGGATTCCATTGTTCGACAAATCCGGCAGATA
This sequence comes from Candidatus Micrarchaeia archaeon, assembly GCA_041652355.1. Taxonomy (GTDB): domain Archaea; phylum Micrarchaeota; class Micrarchaeia; order Norongarragalinales; family CAINOH01; genus CAINOH01. Next base: position 1,110 of record JBAZHM010000133.1, read on the forward strand.
AAACGCGAAGGCAAGGTCAAAGTCTACAACACTTTTCAGTCCCTTGACGAGTTTGAGCGGTACTACCAGGGAAAGGAAATGATGTTCGGGTGCATGGCGGGCCGCAGGATGTTCTATCTCGACTGGGACTTGGACCTTTACAAGTGCTTTACGCTTCCAAAAAAAATCGGCAACCTCTCCAAGGTCAGGCGCCTTCCGGAGTGCAATGCCGATTGCAAGAAGTGCCTTCAGCATGCGTTCAAGGACCCTAGCATATTCTACCACGCAATCGAGGGCGCCTATGGCGTCCGGGACAGCATGTTCTCTGCAAGGTTCGGGACAGCAGCAAGGATAGCTTCCTCAAAGAATTCGGTGAATTCGGGCAAGGCCCTGATTGAAATCGCCACCAGTCCATTCATATGAGTCGGGTAATGTGCCTATCAAGAACGTGCTGATAGTATGCTCCAACGGTGGCAACGGTCTTGTGGCCTATTCAAACCACTTGGCAAAATTCCTCAAAGCCGGTTCGCCGCACCTTCAAGTATCCATTGTCAACCCTTTTTTGGAAGCGCACGGCCTTGGCGACCTGCTGTTCAACAGGATTTACAACTATCTTGTGGCTACCAACCTTGTCCTTTGTTCGGCTCTTGTCAATTTAAGTTACCTTACACGTCCGGACAAGAATTTGCTTGTAACGTACGAAGCAGGCGAGGTGCTCTCGCGACACCTGAAAAGCTACCCGGATGTGGTGGTTTGCGTCTCTCCGTGGGCTGTTGAGAGTGTACGCAAAAGCCTCCAAGAAGCCATTTTTCAGCCCCGACTAGTAGTCTGTGTTCCCGACCTTGGCGAAGGGATGCCGCCGGGTTTTTTCTCCCACGCCGGAGTTGACAAGTATTTTGTCCACACTACGCAGGCAAGGGAAACGCTCGTTGCACATAGCGTGCCAAAGGGCAAGGTAGTCCTTGCGCGGTTTCCAATTCTTGCTGCAAGGGCTCCGAATGGCCGGCCCAAAGTCAAGAAGGTTCTGGTTATGGCGGGAGTAAATAGCCAGGCTTTGGTGCTGGATTTGATTCAGGCGCTCCCGAAAGGGATGAAACCCATTGAGCTTACTGTTGCTTGCGGAAAAAGCGGGTGGCTGCGCAAAAAGATTATTCAAGAATCGGCAAAACCAGGTTTTGCATTGCACGATGTCCGCGTGCTGGGCGATGTTGGCGATGTTTTCCACTATATCCAGTATGCGGACATTGTGGTTACCAAGCCGGGCGCGCTGACTGTTGTCGAAAGCTTCCTTTCAGGAAAGCCATCGGTTCTCTTGGCTTATCCGAAGGTGATGCCGCAGGAACGCGGAAACGTCGTTTTTGTCAGTGAAAACGGGATTGGTTTTGTTGCCAAGTCCGCCAAAGGAGCTTGGGACGTGGTCTTGTCTCTTGTGGAAAAACCCGAGATGGTAGAAAAAACAAGAAAGAACATCGCCGTTCTGGAAAAAAAGAACCTGTACTATCAGAATGTTTCGCTGTAGCTTTCCGGCGACTTGTATTTTCCCATCATTATGTCAATGTCCGTGGCATACCAGTAAAGAAGCGTTTCAAACGTACCGTTCTTGTCGAACCGCCTAGTTGATAACCTGACCATCATGTCTTTGTCAAATTTGAACCGGCTATAGTACGGCGCCATCCTTTTGGAGAACTCAATCTCTTCCAGAACTATGTTCTTGAAACCGCCTGTCTTGAGGAAGAAGTCCTTTCGGTATGCCGAGTTGTTGCCTGCAAAAAAGTAGAAGCCGAGGGGTCTTGTCAGTATGTTGGAAATGAATATGGAACTGCTGGCTACGTCGGGAATTAGCTTGCCATAATAGGTCGGCCCGCCCAGACCGAGGACGTTCCTGTCAGTAAACCCGCTTAAGACTTTGTCAATCCAGTTGTCGCAGGGTATGGAGTCAGCGTCAAGGTGGGCTACTATGTCTCCATGCGACTTCATCACTCCATAGTTCCTCGAAAAGCCGATGCCTCTTTCTTTTCTTTTGAAAACCTGGCAGCCTTGTTCGCGCGCAATTTTCACGGTAGCGTCTTTTGAATGGTTGTCCACCACGATTAACTCGTAGTCATCATGTTCGCACCGTGAAACGGCCTTGAGGAGCCTTGGGAGGTATTTCTCCTCGTTGTAGGTGGGAATTATTACCGATATCATGATTTGTTTTCACTTTTTCTTTTCGGACAC
>JBAZHM010000134.1:0-3247 GCA_041652355.1 Candidatus Micrarchaeia archaeon
TTGCCGTTTTTTGGCGAGCCACGGCGCAACATTTCAAACAAGTCAATGTCCGCCTGTTTTACGGGCTTGCTTTCCGGGCCAGGCTCGTAGACAAGCGAACTGTCTTTTGAAGTGAGCTTGGGAACTGAAACCGTTTGCGACTCTGCTTGCGTGCAGTCTGCAACATTTGCTTTAGCAAAAGCGGATATTGCGCTTGTTGTGGTTGCTGCGGATGCTTTTTTTGCCTTTTTTTCCTCTGCAACTGCTTTTTTTGCAAGCTCGTCATAGCCTGCAATGCCAAGCCTGAATACGCTCGGGTTTGACGCATCGCGGCACACCATGCCTTTGGTTGAAAGGAAGTCCATGCGCTCTGCAAACTGCATCGGGTCAACGCCAGTAAGAAGCAGCAGCTTGTCTTGGGTGTTGTTCCCAGATTTGATAAACAAAAGCAAGTCCAAGTCAAAAAGCAGGAGCTTCTTTGGCAGCTTGGTTTTCCGCAGCAACTGCTGCTGCTTTCGTGCTTTCGCTGGCTCTGTCTTTTTTTGTTCGCTGATCTTTGGCGGGTTTTCCAAAAAGAGCACCTTGAAAGTTTTTTCCAGATATTAGGACGAAGGCAACCAAGTTAAGTATAGCACTTAAACTACTGCAAATGACACTTGATGGTAGGAAAACGATTGCGGCCCGTCCAACCGGAACACTCTTTTGGTAATTGAGCCTGCGTCGGGTTTTAGCGGGTCAACTACTGCGGCAATGGCCAGCGGATGGTCGAAGTAACGCTGTTGCGTTCCAATGTCGGTGCCTGAAAGAAAGCACCCGTAGCTTGGGTGTGAGTGCAGCCACCCCACAACGATGCGCTTGTTCCCAACCGCGGTAAAAAGCTTTGAAGCAAGGTCTGAAAAAGAATCGCGGGAAAATTTGACGCTTACTGCAGATGCGTCGTTTTCGCTTGTAACATAACCGTCAACAAGAACCCATGGTTTTGCGTTGTGCGTATGAAAGCTGCCTACAAGAAGGCCCATTGTTTCCATATGCGATTTTGCGCCTTCCTTTGCATGGGCAACTGCAGCATCAAGCGCGGACTTTCGAAAATAGACGTCATACATGTTAAGTCCTTTGTGAAAACTGGTTGAAAAAACAATCAGGTGAAAAGAAATGGAGAAACTACGCGTTTTGCTTCTCTGGCGGTTTTGCGTCTTTTCGTTCTTCTGCAGCCTGCCCGGATTTCTTTTCCGCTGGCTTTACGTCGCCCAATAGCTTGGTGCGAAGCTCGTCCATAAGTTCAAGCGCCTGCTTGTCTGCTGCAGTCTGGGCTGCGTCTTCTTCGTCAGTGTGATGCGCATATTCAGTTTTGCGTATTTCGTGCGACCAGGGGGACTGGTTCTTTTGGCGCACTACTTCGACATGCGAGTGTTGGGTGTCAACCGGGCTTTGGCGCGCAATTGATGCTGAGGGTTGTTCGGGCCGGATTATTGAAGGCCGTGACATTGATTCCATTGGCCGGCGCACTTGTTGTGTTGATGGTGCTGGCATCTTTGAATCGATTTCGCGTATTGCACGCTCAAGCTCAGACAGCTCCTTTTCAAGGTCAGCCTGCTTTCGTGTAAGGTCCTCAGAAGGAGTGGCAACGGGTTGCTGGGCTGAAACAAGCCGCTGCTGTGCTGCAGCCACTTGTGTTGACGCCTGTTCATTGCGTGACTCTATGAGTTCGATAATCATTTTGCGCATCTCTGCTTCCCTGTTTGCCATGGCATCAAGGGTTGCGCGGGTTGCAGACAGTGCATCCGCAAGTGCAGAAACTTTGTGCTCCATCGCAGTGTTTGCCTGCTTTGTTGCTGAAAGCTCTTGCGCCTGGTTCTTGGCGGAACCCTCAAATTCTGACCGGAGCGCGGAAAGCCCAGTGCTTGTTTTTTCCTGCAATGACGAGAACTGCAAAAGATTTTTTGCAATTGTTTCTTGCGTTGAACGCGACTCTGCGATTTCCTTGGAAAGCTCGGTTTTTGACGATGCCAACAAGTCAGAAAGTGAGCGGGAGAACGAATCAGTTGTGTCCATGCGCGAGTTGACCGCATGCGTCAGTTGCTCAAACATAGTCTTTTGCTCGGACTGCGATGCGTTCAGCTTGTCTATTGCATTTGTTGCCTCGGACTCACGCACTTGCAAAGTGGCCATCATGTCCGCCTGGCGGGCATCCATCATGCGCATTGCTTCGGACTGCTTGGCATCAAGTGCGGCAATGGACTGCGCCTGCTTGTTTTCAAGTGTTAAGATAGACTGAGATTGGCTTGCTTCAAACGCGCGGGTTGCATCCAACTGCTTGCTTTCCAGCGTTTTGATAGATTGCACCTGCTGGACTTCAAACGCATGGGTTGCATCTGTTTGCTTGCTTTCAAACGAGGCTAAAAGCTGCGACTGGCTCGCTTCAAACGCACGAGTTGCATCTGTTTGCTTGCTTTCAAAAGAGGCTAAAAGCTGCGACTGGCTCGCTTCAAACGCGCGGATTGCCTCTGCCTGCTTGACATCAATGGCGTTGACTGCTTGCGCCTGCTGGGCTTCAAAGGACGCAAGAAGCTGGTTTTGGCTTGTTTCAAAGGCAGACTCCCGCGAGTCCATTTTCTTTTCAAAATCAGATACCTTCACATCAATTGAAGAAAGGCTATCGGATACTATCTTCTGGGCAGTTGCAAGGGACTGCTCCTGCTTGGCCTCAAAAGACGCAAGAAGCTGGTTTTGGTTCGCTTCAAATACTGAGACGCTGGTATTCACACGCACTTCAAAATCAGAAATTTTAGTGCTGATTATTTGCGTGCTGTCTGCAATTGATTTTTGAGCGTCTTCAAAATCAGAATTAAGGTTTGCGGTCAGCCCCTCTATTGCTTTTTGGGATTCTGCAAACCGCTCATCAACGGAATTTGAAACATCCTGCATCAGCTGCGCCTGTGACGAGGACATTGAGCCTATGAGGGCGTTGAGCGAATCCGAGCGGGAACGCATTTCTGAAAGTGCGGTCTGGCACTCGCTGATGTTCTTTCTAAGCGAAAGCCTTGACTCTGCTTCCTTGCGTTCTGCTTCCTGCTCAAAGCTGCCAATAGACGCCCGGATGACGTCCACGTCAAACGCAAGCTTTGACAGGCGGGAATCTGTTGCAGCTGCAACAGCAGCCATGCGCGATTCGGATAAGGATGTTTCTGCGCGTATCTGTTCCGGAAGGGATTCGCGCACTGCAGCAAGCTCAAGCGCCTGCTGATTGATTGCCTGCTGTGCACGAAGG
>JBAZHM010000135.1:0-3223 GCA_041652355.1 Candidatus Micrarchaeia archaeon
GACTCGATGGCAGACGAGTACGACATGCACTCCATAATATATTCTTCGGGTAAATCCGATTCTTTTCTTTCACTGCACTGCGACGGCCTTTACCGCATTGACACTTCCTCCTTTGCTGTATGCCCGCCACCATCTCCTCAAGAGGTTGCAGCACACGAACAGCAGGTAACCGATGCAAAAACCCAAGGCGAGTTTTTTTTAAAAGCCGCTGAAGCGTTGCATGTGCTTCCAAACAAGGACCTTGTAGGCCGCGTTTTGGAATACGCGCAGCAAAATCCGAACCCCCCGAAAGAATTCTTCCTAGCGCCAGCAATTTCTTTCCTTGACTTGGGATGTGGAAACGGAAAGCGCGTTCTTTTCGAAAGCGCAAAGGCTTCCGGCGAGTGCGTCGGAGTGGACTTTCATCCTCCAATTTTCAACGATGCTTCGAACGTGTCATTTTTCCGCTCGCAAGCTGCTGAGTTTTTGCGCGTGCTTTCCCGCAAGGGCGTGCAAGTCGAGCGCATTAATGCCGACTTTTTACTGGGCAAGCTTTCCGACCCGGACCGCACGTTCCTTTTAGAAAAAATACTTACGGCACTAAACGATGGCGGCACATTCACCTTTTCAGAAAACGTTGCTGTTGCAAAGAAGGCGGTTGCCACGCTTAAGATGTTTCCAGGCGTTGCCGTCAGTGCAAAGGATTTCTGGCAGTCAAAAGCGCACATGGAGCTTACAAGCACCGGAAGGAAAGCTGCAGAAAAATTCCTGCAGTCGCATCCGGCATACCAATCCATGCCGGCGGCTGCGGCAAATCAGGATGCAGCAGAAAAGCCAGCTCCAACTTCCGTTCCTGCAAGCATGCCAATCGTAGTTGTTGCAAGAAAAACAAACGCAGAGCAAGCAAAATTAGCTGCAGCAGGCGCAAACGGTATCGTTGAGGCAAACCAGGCAGCAGCGGAAGAAAAAGAGCCGGAATCCCCGCCAAACCAAGGCAACTCCGCTGCTTGCGAAACGGTTTAAAGCCTGCCACAGCCAAATTCAATTAACTTCTCCTGATTCTTGTTTTTGTTTTACCCTCACGCGGAGGTATGTTGGCCAATGGAAGAGTTTACCCAAAACGAAAAAGAAATCCTGATTAATTTCTGTTCGAATATAGACAAGCCAATTTTTGTGCTCAAAAACCTGCCCGAGGCAATAAAAGGCGCGCTGTTTTCGCGGTATTCCCGCTCGACAAAGTCGCTGCGCAGGCTTTTGTTGGACGAATTTCTTTCATCAAAAGAATCCGGGCTTATGGAGCTTGTAGGCCAAGGCTCCGGCCCGGACCTGTCCTCTGCAACCCTCAAGGCGGAAGAATTCTACAACCGTGTTCTTGACGGGTTTGGAGACGACTCTGTAGGCGAGCTTGGGGGCGCGCACGTTGCAATCGAGGACGTCTCAATAGTCAACACTAAAATAATCCAAGACGCGCGAGTGGGCGGGTCCCCGTTAGAAAAATCAACGCGCTATGTGTACTTTGACCAAAAAAAGGACGGGAAATGGCTTTACTATCGCGAGCCTTCGATAATGGCCTCACAGTATGCAGACGATTACGCCGCTTCAATGGACTCGCTTTTTGAGACGTATTCCCGCCTCGTGCCCGTTCTTACAAAATACGTCGAAGAGCAATGGCCGATTGATGAGTTTGACTTCCAATACGACCGCACGCAGCCTGCAGTAAAATTCCGCAGCCTTGCTGATGAGAAGGCGATAAAGCGCGCACGCTCAGCATATGCCGGTGCGGTTCGCGCAAAAGTGTGCGACGCGCTGCGTTACTTGCTTCCTGCAAGCACGCTTACAAACATGGGCTTTTACGGCAACGGCCGATTTTGGCAGAACATGATAAGCCGGCTTTATTCCAACCCGCTTTTGGAGTCCCAGGAAATCGGAAAAAGCATCCAGTCCGAGCTTGGAATGGTAATCAAGCCGTTTGTCCGGCGCGCAAAAAAAGACGAGTTTGTTGCATCCCGTGAAGAGCGGATGAAATGTTTTGCAACCGGCTCGTCCGAAGTTGCCGAACGCGTTTCATTAGTGGATTATGATGCAGACGCAGTAGACAAAACCATTGCAGCATGCCTTTACCCCTATTCTTCAGAGCCTCTTTCCGTGCTTATTTCAAAGGCAAAGCAAATGCCCGGCGCACAAAAGAAAGAAATTATCGATGCGTATTCGGCAGGTCGCAAGACTCGCCGCGACAAGCCGGGGCGCGCATTTGAAGACGCGTATTATGCGTTTGATATTTGCGCGGACTACGGTGCGTACCGTGACATCCACCGCCACCGCGTGCTTACGCAGGAACGGCAGCTCCTGTCATGCAAGCACGGATTTGAAGTGCCAGAAGAGCTTGTGCAAGCCAGCCTAGACAAAGATTATTCGGATGAGATGAAACGCGCGTCCGAGTTGTATTTCAAACTTGAAAGCAAAACGCCGCACCAGGCGCAATATTGCGTGCCGCTTGGTTACAAGATACGCTGGCGCATGAAGATGAACCTGCGCGAGGCCTACCATTTCTGCGAGCTGCGGAGCGGCATGCAAGGCCACACATCATACCGCCGGGTTGCCCAGGACATCTATTCGCACATCACTCGAGTGCATCCTCTTTTAGCAGCCAACATGTCTTTTGTTGACACCAAGGAATACTCTCTTGGCAGAATCAACGCGGAAATGAGCAAGGAAAACAAGCGGGCTGCAATGGAAAAGTAGCCGGCGTTGATTTTGCTATTTTGTGGCCTTAAGCAAGTCGCTTTTTGAGATTATTCCAACAACATCCTGGCTTTGCATCACAAGCACAGCTGGCGCGAATTTCAAAAGCCCGACTATTGCTGACACGGGCGTTTTTTGCGTAACTGTTGGAAACGGCTCGTCCATGATGTCGCGCACCTTTCTTCCTGAAATCTTGGCGTAGTCCCCGTCCTGCGATAAAAGTTCCAGCATCCAGCGTTCCGAGATGCTGCCAAGCACTTTTCCATCCTCAATTACTGGCATCTGTGAAATAGTGTACTTTTTCAGTATGGAAACCACTTCCCGGACCGTCTCAGACGGCCTGACGGAATATACCTTAACCGTCATTATTTCGGAAGCAACAGGGTTGCTTTTTGCTTCCAGGCTATCAAGCGCAATAAATACGCGCTTAATGTGCGAGTATGCCGGGTCAAGCTTTTCTGATTCAAGCTTTGCTATGAACGACTGGCTGGTGTGGGCGGCT
>JBAZHM010000136.1:0-3156 GCA_041652355.1 Candidatus Micrarchaeia archaeon
CCTGATAGATTCACAAAACGTCCTTTGCGCTTGGATGAATTATTCAAAACAAAACGGGTCACAATCCAAGCTAGATTACAAGAGACTGGTAGACCAGCTATCCATAGGTACAGACTTGTTGCGCGCTTATTTTTACGATGGCATTGAAGAGAACATAACAACAAAAAAGAAGAACTTTCTGGAAGCTTTGTCCTATAAAGGGATACAGCTGCGGACAAAAATACTGAAGGACCGGACGAGCAAGTGCCCACATTGCGGAAAAGAACAAGTCAGGCAAGTCCAGAAGGGCGTGGACGTTTCCCTTGCGACGGACATCTTACGGCACGCGTGGCAACAGACTTGCAAGATATGCATCGTTGTAAGTGGAGACGAGGACTACAAGGACGCTATAGACGTTGCAAAAGACAAGGGAGTAAAGGTCTGGGTAGCGTCATTCAAGTCCTGCCTTTCAAACGACTTGCGAAAGAGCGCAGACAAGATAATTTTTCTCGACGACATATACGACAAAATCAAACAGCAATAGATATAAACGAGATTCACCATATCTGCTTATACTTTAAGGAGAGGGCGGAGGGGATTATACCCATATAACTCTGCTCTTTATATTTTAACTAATTCTTTCAAAACCCAACAGAAACTCCCTATTGTAATCGGGGATTACAACTGGTAGCCAGTCCAGTAAAAAATAAAATCAATGTGATATCAACTTTTTGTTTCTGGAAAACCAACCTGCGCCTTAAGTGTTTCAGTTTGCCTTGAAACTATTCAGGACTATGTAAAAAAGTGAATAGTTTTGAGTAGTTGATTCAACATGCCAGTAAACCCATTTACCCCGGCTATAAAGGTTTTAAGAAGTGGGACTGATTTCAGCGGAAACGTGGTCTTGTAACGTTTTAAAACAAAAATAACCAACTATAACATATGACAAGTCATGATGCGGCTAAGAGGGCGGAAGGCGCATTACTTACTGCGGGCGTCTTGAAGCGCCTTGGCAAGGCAAGCCTTGACACTTTGTGCCAGAGGATTTCCTGCCAAAAGGCCGCATATTTTGCGAAGCGGCTGGGAATAATCCCGGATTACCAATACAACCTTTACATTCACGGCCCGTATTCGCCCGACTTGGCGGACGACCTTTACGCTTTACGGAAGGACATCCAACATCTTTCGCCAGTGACATTTGCGAACGAAAAGCTGGAAGAAAAGTTCCTGCGGCTTGAGCATTGGATTGCAGGACTTTCAACGCGCCAGTTGGAGCTTTTGGCCACGTACGACTGGCTTGACCGGTCCGGGCAACACGCTAAAGAGATGCTCAAGTCATTGAAACACGCTTCAGAGGATGAGGTTAGATGGTGCGAAGGAAAGCTCAAAGGATTCATAGCATAGGCTTTTCGCACCTGCGCAGGCTCGTCAGTGACGACGCTTTACTGCGCATGATTAAAAAGAGCGGGGCGAAAGTCTTCGTACTTTCCGAGCCGTGCTCCCCGTCAAACCCCGACCTTAGGGTGGAACTTGCGTTCCAAGCCTGCGAACGCCTTGGCGCTTTAAAATAGGCAAAGGGAATTTCATGGCACCGGTTTCACACCCAAAGGACAATGGACTCGAACGCCATTACTATGACGCGTGCACCCTGGGCATACGCGAGTACGTGGTTGGAATAAACAATTCCAGAAAACACGGCTTTGTTGCATTCACATCACACTTGGCGTTCGGCGAGGCGCTTGCGAATGAGATTCTTACTATCAGGCAAGACCGTCAAAAGGAGGCGGAACAGGCCAAAGCTAGGATGGAACTCATAACGGAAATGGCGCTTTCCGAGAGCCTCAGCGTGGGCGGCAACGATGTGAACTCGGACTTGCTTTTTAAGGTGCTTAGCCTTAACCCGCGCCTTAAGGTTGCTGACGGCCTCAATCTCGCGTGCGCAATAACCTTCGGATGCAAGAAATTCATAACAACCGACAGGGACATGACTGGCGGAGGTAACTTCAAGGCAGCTGTAGTAGCGCTTTCTTCGGAGTATAACCACTGCGCACTTGTAATATGCGAAAAATAAGCTGATTGCAAAAACCGGTTCGGCCTTTTCCCACCGGTAAAAAACCCTCGTGCATTAATCTCCGATTGTGCGAAAAGCCTTTTGACTGCTACTCAGGCAACCGCTTTTGCCACAGCCAAGTCGGAAGCGAAAAGAAGCGGGACATTGAATTTTGCCTCAACTGGTTCGGCCTCGCCGGATACATTCAAGCGCAGGACGAGCACGAGAAAGCTGCCAACTGAAAGCACAGTTGCATCCGCACCAAGTATCCTACCCAAGGCTTTTCTGGTTACCCTTGATTTGCCATCCATCATCCACGCAGGAGGTCTTACAAGCAAGGGTGCGAGGGTAAGCGTTGCGTTGAGGAACTCGACTCCGAGCACGATCCCGTCGGAGGAATAATGAAGCACGAGGTCGCCTATGGCCTCGCTGTCGCTGACTTTGCCTTTCCCGAAAAGGAAAACTGTGTCCGAACCCGGTTCGTACCTAGAACCGAGCTTTCTTGACCCCAGATTCATTCCGCATCCTCCCCACTATTCGTTTCTTTGAACTTATTATAAAAGTGACCACCTTGAACCTGCTGTTGCCACCAAGGTCCAGAACAACTAGCAGTAGCTTCTTTTTGCTGTACCGAAAATGGAGCCTGAACCGCCTTGCACCAGCGGAAGAGACTCCTTCGGTGGCAAGAAGCAACGCATCATGCCGGCAACACACCCAGTCCTCTATGCCGGCAGGGCCAATCCCGCGGTCGAAGCTTGAGTCGAAGAAATGCTCGCTGAACTCAAGTTTTTTCTCCGGCGCCTTCCCAAGCAGGTCAAAAAACACGCGTGCTTTGTTCATCAGGCAGAAGATGCGCCGTAAAGTAAAAAGCAAGCCAGTGAACAAAAAGATGCAATCAGTTCAACCGCAAGTCGAATCTCTGCAAACATTCTGTTCTAACCCTTAGGGAAATTAATGGTTACGACTTTTGACTGCTGTTGCTTGAAAGCTATAATGAACCACGAAAGTAATCCGAATACAAGAAAAGTCAATGTGCTGTTTTCATCACCGGCAAAACGCGATTATTTTCCCAGTCCGCTATACCTTTAAGAATCCCGTCTCCGTCTTTTTTACAATAGTTAAAACAT
>JBAZHM010000137.1:0-3068 GCA_041652355.1 Candidatus Micrarchaeia archaeon
TTCCTTCACAAGCGCAATCCCGTCTGACGGGTTGTAGCTGAGCGCCTGGGACGTTGAGCGGTATCCGTTGTTCCAGTACGCCTGGCTGTACGAGCCATAGCTTTCGGTTGCCTGGTATACTGTAATCTCAACTGACTTTGGGGCTTCCGAGTCAGGTGCTTTTTGTGCATCTGCCATGCTCTTCCAAGTAAAATCAACTGTTGCGGATTGCTGGCCCTGCAATGAAACTGCAAGCGCTACTATAATCAGCGCAGCAGCAATTCCAACCGCTGCAATAGTGGTTTTGTTGGAATTTTCTTTTCTTGCCTTATTTTCGCCTTTCATAAATTTCACCTGTGACATGCCGTTAGACTTGAAGGGTTAGTTTTTGGTCTGTATTTTAACCTGTGCAATTGATGCGGCAAAACCCTGCCAATTCGGTGCTGTCCATCTTTCCCCTTATAGCCTATCTCAATGTTTTTATGGGGCGATTGGGTACTATAATCAAATATGCAGTTGGTGTTTAGCAAATGGCAGAACCGGTCTCTCCGCAAAAAAAGCTTGATGATGTAAAAGCAGAAGTCCAGATGCTGGACTCCAAAATCAGCCTGATTGCGCAAAAAATCCGCATGATAGAAAAAAATGAGGACATCATAGGCCGGACCATAGTTGTTCACAACGACAAGATCCACAAGCTTGAGACTGGTGCGCCAGTGCCATCACAGCAACAGTCAAGCTCTTCATCTGTGGAGTCAAACAGCAGCCTTTCAGCGGAAGTTGAGTCGCTGAAAAAGCAGGTTGCTGACCTGCGTGAGCAGATGGCTACAAAATCCGAAGTGTCTGAGCTGCATTATACGCTTGACACTGTAAACCCGCTTGACTTTGTCACGTTAAAGCAAGCCCGGAAACTAATACAGGAAGAGCTTGAAAAGCGCATGGCATAATCAAATGCCCAAAAAACTAGTTTTTACTCATCTTTAGCTTGCATCAAGCTCGCTGTCAAGCGAGTATGCCGGCCGCAGCCTGATGCGGTGCTGTTTTTCGCCTTCTTCAGAAATCACTGCCTCGTCTCCAATTATTTCAATCCGCAGTGAAGGCTTGAATTCGGAAAAGTCGCTGTCATGCTGTCCGGAAAGGACGATGTTAACCCCTTGGCTTGCTACTGCGCGCATCTTTGCCATTACATTTGCCGGAATTTCAGCCACGTCCTGCTGGAATGCCAAGAGTATGCGCGATTCAGACGAGTCGGATGTGGCGCCCTGCTCTAAAAGCGAGTAAGTAGCAAGCGTTGAAAGTTCAACCGAGTGCCCGGCCAGGTTGACGTGCATGACTTTTCCAAGGCCCGAAGATGCGGTTGTCTCGAAAGTGCTGCTCTTTGCAAAAACATTAGGCGAGCACTTCTGGATTATCATCATTGCGCGGATTGCCTTGTTTATCGTGTATCTTGTAATCTCCGCAGTCTCGTGCATCTGGCTGATTGCAGAAATCAAGTCTGTTATTGCAGAAAAGCTTCCCTGCTTTTCCGAGTAAATCTTTTTCACTATTGTTGCAATGTCGCTTTTTTCAATGCCGAAAGTGGAAAGGAAAATGTCCGGGTCAAGGTTTGCCAGGTCGATGAACAGGCCCTTCTCAAGTTCGTACTGCCTGAACGGGAACCCAAGGGGAATGGATGTGAGCTTGAACTCCTCGTATTTTGAGGAGTCCTTGTTGGGCTTTGCAAGCCCGGTAAACGCGTTCGCGCTGTCAAAGACCATTGCTGAGATGTTGTTGATGAGCGAAGACTCGATGATTAGGTGCATGGCATGCAGCCTTGCAGGAAGCCTGCCACCACTAATGACTACCGAGCGCAGCGAAGACAACCGCACGTTTACCGGCTCGTTGTCGCGGTCTATTCCCATCAGGCACTTTGTCAGGTTAGTCGCGGTTTTTTGGCTGCCGCCATCCTTGGATACGGAAAGGTATGCAAATATCGAGAAGGGATCCCCCAAAAGCGGCTGAAGCAGCTCCTCGTCAACGGTCTTAAAGTCAGTTACTTTGCACTCGTAGCCGTGCAGGATTTCCACCATTGCCTTGGAAAGCCGTTCAAGCTCTGCGCTTTGGTCCGTGATTGCCTTAATCAGGGAATCCTTGTTGTATTCGATGAATTCAGGCGATGAGCTGATAAGCAGGTATTTTCCTGCGCGTTCGCGCGAGACTTTGGACACTATCATGATGTCCTGGCGCTGCGCAAGCGAAACTTTGGAAGTGTCCCCTTCTATTACGAATCCCTTTTTGAGGAAAGTGAGTGCGCCTACAATTTTGCCTTCTTTTTTTTCAAAAAGCGTAAGCAGCATCATCTTATCCGGGTTCTGGTAGACCATCAGTGGATAGTTTCCCCACTGCGCTCCGAACATCTGCGTCCAAGGGCCAAGGGGAAGGTCAAGCTGCATGTTACAAACCGTGTGTGGTAAATTACTATTGTTGTCTCTGGTATTTTGAGGAATCGTGGGCTTAAAATCTATCGCCCTGCATCCGCTTTTATGCCCTAATCGCAGCAGTGCTTTGCGCACAATTAAAAGCCGGGCATTTCTAACCGTTTTGTATACTCATTTGCGTGAAAACCAAAGATGGAAGTAAAGCACATTGTACGGGAAATGATTTCTGCAGGCATGCCTGAAAGCGACATACTTGCCAACCTGCGCGAGTTGGGTATCGAAAATCCCGAGGCAGTCCTTTCCGAAGCAAAGTCGGCAGTAAAGCCCGGTTTGGCGCCCAAACCCGCACAGGCCACTCCAAGGGTGGAAATTGACAACATCCCAAAAAAGGCCACTCCCTCGCTTTTTGATGATGATTCTTCGCCAAAGCCATCTCTTTTTGACGAGCGCCAGCAGCCTATGCAAAGCTCAGTTGGCGAGCTTGACGGCTTATCTTCGGGCAATCCGGACCAGAAGCTTGATGAGCTCATAGCGCTTTCCAAGTCCCTGCTGGAGCTGAATAAGAAAATCCTTGAAAGCAACAGGGAAATTTTGCTGCGGCTAGAAAAGTAGTTTTTTTGCTTTTTTTAAAAAAGATAAAATTGAAAAAGAAGCTGAGTCTTTACGCTTGCGGCT
>JBAZHM010000138.1:0-2547 GCA_041652355.1 Candidatus Micrarchaeia archaeon
GCTGTACGCGACCTTGTCCAGGTACGCGCTGAGCTTGCTTGAGGCGTAAGGCGCGGCGGCTGTCACGCCGGCCGCAATCCCGAAGTGCATTATGCTATGGTTAATCAGGTCGTTGCCGGCCGCCTGTTGAGCAGTAATGCCCGGATTTCGAAAAGCGTCGCCCACGGGCGTTCCGGGGCCGCCGAACGAATAAGAAGTGTACAGCCCGT
This sequence comes from Candidatus Micrarchaeia archaeon, assembly GCA_041652355.1. Classification (GTDB taxonomy): domain Archaea; phylum Micrarchaeota; class Micrarchaeia; order Norongarragalinales; family CAINOH01; genus CAINOH01. Next base: position 210 of record JBAZHM010000138.1, read on the forward strand.
TCGGGAACAAGTCCGGATGCTCGCGGTTGAGCAAAACCCCGCTCGCCTGCCGCTCAACGATTGCGTGGATTGCGGGAGTCATCAAGGCCGCGCCGATTGCTAGGTTGGCCTTGCCTATTATGCCGAGCTTCTTTTGGGGCGACAATTTCTCGAAGTTTCTAGGCGCGCTTTTTGCGCGGGAAAGCGCGTTGCGGATGCGCGGGAAAAACCCGCCCACGGCCGGCTTTCCGTTGTCGCGGTACTTTGGCATTTCGCTGGTGGTCGTTTCAGCGTTCTTTACTGCCGCCGTGCTGGCCTGCTTCCTTCGAAAAAGCGCCATCGTAGTTTTGCCTCCTGTTTGCCGCTTGTCGTTAGCCCTTTGGGTTATTGATTACTTTGCCCTTTTCCCCTTTAAATTGAGTTGCCGGATTTTTGCAGTTTTTTGCCGGTGTCAGCCCTTTTTTTAATTTGGCTTGGCAAAATACTTCCCTAGCAATTAACCGCTTTTTCATCTTACAAGAGGTCAGTTTCCAAATGCCAATGCGCTCACACTACGCAAAAGAAGTCACCGCCGAACTCGACTCAAAGCAGGTCATCCTCGCAGGCTGGGTGCACGAAATCCGCGACCTGGGCGGGCTCAAGTTCATCCTTCTCCGTGACAAGACTGGCCTGGTCCAGCTTACTATAAAAAAGAAGGAAGCAGACCCCGCGCTGGTTGCGGTAACTGACAAATTCGTCAAGGAAGTTGCGATACTCTGCACAGGAAAAGTCAAGGCATCCAAGATTGCGCCCCGCGGCTTTGAGATAATGCCAACCAAGATTGAGGTCGTAGGCGAAGTGCATGGCATCGTCCCGTTTGAAGTCACTGGAAAAGTGCCCGCTGACTTGGATGTGCGTCTTGACAAGCGCTTCATTGACTTGCGCCGCATTGAGACCACTGCTGTTTTCAAAGTCAGGAGCGTTGCAATGCGTGCATTCCGCGAAAAGCTCGACGAGCTTGAGTTTTCGGAAATCACACCCACTTGCTTGGTGTCCTCAAGCACAGAGGGCGGCACCGACCTGTTTCCCGTAGTTTATTTTGACAAGGAAGCATTCCTTGCGCAGAGCCCGCAGCTTTACAAGCAGATTGCAGTAATGGGCGGAATGGACAAAGTCTACATGATTACGCCGGTTTTCCGCGCTGAAAAGCACAACACGCCTTTTCACCTGAACGAGATTACCCAGATGGACATTGAGATGGGCTTTGCAACGCATGAGGATGCAATCGAAATTCTTGAAAAAGTGTTTTTGAACGTGCTAAAACGCGTAACTGAAAACTGCAAGGACGAGCTTGCGCTTTTAGGCTCAACTGTCAGCGTGCCTGAAGAAGTCCCGCGCTTTACTTATTCGCAAATAGTTGACAAGCTCAATGCAAAAGGCATGGCAATCACCTGGGGCGAGGACTTTACCAAGGACCAGGAAAGGGAAATGCCCGCGTTGCTTGGCGCAGAGGCGTTCTTCATCACCGAATGGCCAACTGCAATCCGCGCGTTCTATTCAATGCCGAATCCGGACAAGCCGGAAATCTGCTATGCTTTTGACCTGATGTACAAAGGAGTTGAACTCTCATCAGGAGCGCAGCGCATCCACCAGCCCGACCTTCTGATCAAGCAGCTCAAGGCAAAGGGCTTGCGGCCATCTGCATTCGAAGGTTACATTGACGCGTTCCGTTACGGCTCAATCCCGCACGCAGGATGGTCAATAGGTGCAGAGCGGCTTACCATGAAGCTTGCAAACCGCGACAACATCCGCGAGTGCGCGATGTTTCCAAGAGACAGGCACAGGCTGACTCCGTAAACCAGTAGAATTATCGTGACTAAAAATCCCATGTTCCCAAAAGAACTCGGAACGTCATGCAGTTTCATAAACCCGAGAGTATTCAAATGAGTTCCCCTCTTCTGACAACGCCGCTAACGCCAGAATTATCCTGTACGAACATCCAAAAAAGCATCGTATTTTACACTGAACTTCTCGGTTTTAAAATTCAATTCCAGCGCCCTGAGGATGGCTTTGCCATGCTTGAACGGCAAGGGTCTCGCATTATGCTTGATGAAATTCGACATGTATCTGTAACCGGAAAAGATCGGAATTGGATATCTGCCACATTAGAATCCCCGTTCGGTCGGGGAATTAATCTGCAAATGGTGACAGATAACGTCGATGAACTATATGCCAAAGTGCAAAAGGCAAATGCACGCATATTTTTACCCATGGAAGAAAAATGGTACCGCGCCGGCAATTTTTATGTCGGCAATCGTCAGTTTATTGTTCAGGATCCAGACGGCTATTTGCTCCGCTTTTTTCAGGATTTAGGAGACCG
>JBAZHM010000138.1:2557-3037 GCA_041652355.1 Candidatus Micrarchaeia archaeon
GAAAGTCAAGCCCCTAGCGCACGAGAAAAGTTAATGCTTATTATCGCCATCCCCACTGCTGGCAGCAAGCGGTTTTTCATTTTATATTCCTTGGCACAGCCATATGTAACATGGCTGAAAAACTAAAGGTTCCAAACGAGGGAACCGGTTGGATGAAGGACACGAACCTGAACAGGAAAATCTACGACATACAGAATACCGACCCAAGGTGCCAGAGGACGCTTTTGCGTTTTCAAAGCGAAACTTTCGGTCCTGTACGCATAGTCTTCCAGTCAAACCTTTACAACAGAAAAAAGAACGAGGTACAAGACCACCGGCTGGTGGTGCTGGATTCAAACAGCAAGATTATTTCTGAATTGCATTATTCTCCGCGCAAGCTTTGCGACATAAACGAAGTCAGGATACACCAGATTTATTCCGTAAAAGACGACCACGGCATGGCGAGTTCGCTTCTTTCCGTGCTCTGCCACCTTACTCCTG
>JBAZHM010000139.1:0-3009 GCA_041652355.1 Candidatus Micrarchaeia archaeon
TGGCGGGGTTTATCTTACGTATTCCAACGGCTCGTCCCGGACGATACCTGATTTCTGCTCGGATTCATCCGTAGTGTTTGACATGTACTGCACTGGCGCATCCACTTTCGCAAGCTCAGGGTACGTCTGCCCCATCGGGTGCTCGAACGGAGCATGCGTCAACACGACTACTCAAATACCAAGCGGGTGCAATTACAACAACCCCTCCTGTCCGACTGGATATACTTGTACCAACAACTATTGTGTAGCACCAATTGCAACGCCCAGTGCATCTTGCCAGTGGGTAAGCGCACCGTGCTCGTACTATGGTGCAGTATGGTCTTCGCCAGCAGTGGAGTGCACAGCAGCAACCAACGGAACCTTTGCAATGGTTGGCAGCAGTGGTTATCGTGCGGAGTCCTACACAAACGAGCACTGGAACAGTTGCTTTACCCAGCGAGCGCAATGCATCTGCACCGCTTCCGTCAATTATGCGCCCCCATCACCACACATGGGGTTTGTAATCGTCAACACCAAGCCCTGGTGGTGCTTCTGGTGCAACTAGATTCCCTTTCCTATTTTTTTTTCTTTTCTCTTTTCCTTTGATTCTTTCATTTTCGCTTTCGGTTTTTCCCGCAGGAATTCTTCGCCTTTTTATATGACTCTGCCCCTACTTTCCTTTACCATTAGGCGCGTCAAGCGTGTCAAAGGGCATTTTTGGTGTTGGTACCAAAGAATAATTTTGGTGTTAGTAAGGTGATTTTTGTGGACGCAGGATTCAAGCCGATTTTGATTATGCTTTCGTTGCTGGCATCTACGCTGCTAACTGGTTGTGTGACCAGTCCGAATGGGGATGGTACTGGCACCGACGTTACCGCGCTTGCGCAGTCGCTTCCGCAGGTCAAGGCTTTCCTTGAGCAGTATCCGAATGCCAAGATTACTGTTGCGTTGTGGGACTCCACTAGTGTTGAGAAGAACATTGCAACAATCCGCGCTGACTGCGGGGAGCAGTTTGCTGTTGCTGACTATTACAAAGTAACCCTGACAGACCCGTCGCTTTCGCTTATAGTCTGGCTTGACAAGTCAACGCAGGAACCGGTTTGTGCAGTGAAGGGTTCGATTGGTTTAGTTCCGACGTCCACCCCGGCAGTTACATCCGTGCTGCCTTCAGATTTCCAGCTTGAATACACTTCCACTCCAGCTGCAGGTTTGGTTGGCTATTCATTCATCGAGCAGGTAAACGTGTCTGCCAACGGGGTTGCCTCATATTATTATTCCGGGCACGCGGTAGTTCCAGATGCGGAGCCCACTGTAAAATCGTCTAAGGTCCAGCTTTCAGCTGCACAGCAGACTGAATTGCTCGCAGCGATTAATCGTGCTGACTTTTTCAACATGCCTCCAAAAGCTACCTGCGAAGGCAAGGAAATTTGCGGGATTCGTACTGGCGGTGCTTCGAATCAGGTTTTATATATTGTTGCAGATGGGAAGAAAAACACCGTAACTGCGGAAGCCGAACTTAACGATGCATTCGACAAGATAGTCTATCTTGCGGTTACTGCAGCACAAGAAAATCCAGACCCGATTGTAACCGCGTCGCCTGTTGTGCCGTCTGATTTTAAGGCGCATTATGAGGCAGGGGGATACCAGCTTGCGGGTTATGATGTGACAGACATTTTTGCAAATGGCACTGCTTTCACTTATGACTATTCCGGTTCATCTGCTCCAATAGTTGCGGAATACTACGTATCAAAACAGAATATGGAAAAAATCTATCGAGAGATTATTAGTGATGGTTTCTTCAGCCTCAAGGACAGTTACCGCGATTCAAGCATAATGGATGGCGGCTGGTATTCGCTTGCGATAACCGTTTCTGGCAAGACCAAGACCGTTAAGGCGTCAAACACCAAGGTTTCGCAGGTGATTCAAATACATGATTTGATGGAATCCTCGCTTGAGAACCTGGAGACTCCACCGATGCCTTTTGGACCGACAGCAACTCCCAGTACTGAGGATCTTACTTGCGTCTCCGCAGGCAAACCGCTTTATTCTTCCCAACCGGGCAGCAAATGTTGTGATGGCCTTGTTTTCAACAAGTTGTCCGGTTCTGCTTCCTATGGCATTTCCGGCCATTGCGCCTATCCTGCGCCTACTGTCGCGCCTGGCTGCAAGTGGGTTGAGATTGGGTGTTCGCAATATGGTGCGTACTGGTCCGGCAAGCCCATAGAATGCAACACTGCAAACGAGGGCAAGGTTGGCATGGGCCCGAGCGGAAACCTTGGCGGTGCGTACATTCCTGAGTCGTACACAAGTGAAAAGTGGGACTCGTGCTTCACTCCCCGTGCGATGTGCTCGTGCGGGTCTGTAGCCGTACCAACGGTTTCACCGACACAAGTGCCTTCGAAGACGTATTTGGCAAACCCAACTGTCATAGCCACCATCTCAGTGGGTACTCGGCCCTATGCCATAGCGGTAATGCCTAATGGAAAATACGTTTATGTAACCAATAGCAACAGCAACACCGTTTCGGTCATTGACCCGATTACCAATGCCGTAGTAAAATCCATCTCAGTTGGCGTTTCTCCCTATGGTGTAGCTGTATCGCCCAGCGGAGCGTACGCTTATGTTTCGAACCTCCAGTCCAAATCAGTTTCAGTCATTGACACCTCATCAAACGAGGTTGTAAGTACCATCAATACTGTTGATCAGCCCTATGGCATTGCGTTTTCCCCAAGCGGTGCTTTAGTCTACGTTGCCAACAACGCCGGAAAAGTTGTTACTGTCATTGACACGTCTTCAAATGCGGTTGCAAGTACAATTCCCCTGGGTAATAATGTCCACGATATTGCAGTTATGCCCAATGGCAAGTTCGCCTATGTCACGAACGCTGCTTCAACCGTATATGTAATCGACACGTCAACAAAAACAGTTGTGAAAAATATTACTGTTGACAGCGGGCCAACCGGTATTGCAATTACACCCAACGGTGCGTATGCTTATGTAACAACCTCTGGTCCGAAAGTAACTGTCATT
>JBAZHM010000140.1:0-2983 GCA_041652355.1 Candidatus Micrarchaeia archaeon
GAAGAAAATAAAAAACAAATCACGTACGACTACAACCTGTGCCGGATAGTTATAAGATTTCTATAATCGACGTATAATTATACGTTTTTTAATAACTATAGAAAATCACACAACAGTATTGATTTGAGCGTGTGGAACAAAGGAAAAACGGCTGCTGCTAAAAAAAGACTACAAGGCCCAAGAAAAGGAAAAGAAACAAACGGATTATAGCTCGCCTATTGCGAATAAAATCCGGCGGTGGCCCTCTATAAGCTTGAGGAAGCGGCCGACCTCTTCTGATACTACCTCATACCTGTCTGGAGAACGCCCTGATTTTGCCATCCTTGATCCACTCCCTGAGCTCCTCATCCGAATACTGATTTTCCCTTACGCCCCGTAAAACACTAAACCAAAGTCTTGCGCAAGAAGATTAGGAAGTCGCCCGGGGTCAGCACGCACACGCCTTGGAAACCGTTGCGCTTGAGCAAGTGCTGGTCGTGCGTAACTATGTAAGGCGCTTTTACGCAGACCGCACATTCCAGGATGCGGTTGTCGCTCGGGTCTTCTTCGATAACGTCCAACCGCACGTCAGGAAATGTTAAGGCAAGAAAAGAAAGCGAATCTTGGACTATTCGACGGGCATCTCCGGCTGGCAAGTCAAAGTCCCGTTGGAGGATTCTCTCGTATTCGGCCAGGATTTCGTTGGAAGTATATGCGACGAACTTGCCCAATACCGCTTGCTTGACAAGCTCGTGGCCGCTTCCTTTGTCTGAAAGAAAAGCCTGGACCAAGACATTGGTATCAAGCACCGCGCAAATCATTTCTTAATCCCCCGCCCTTCGTGTATCCTTTTCACGATAGCTGCAGGAGAGGTGTCTATGCGCTTGCTCTTGGCAAACTCGGTGCCCCATTTCGACATTTCCTCGAACTCCTTTACCGGGTCCGGTACGGCCAGCTTCTTGAAAAGAACGGAGTCTTTGTGTGCGTAAACTACGAAACGCGAACCCGATTCCAAGTTTAGCATCTCGCGAATCCCCTCAGGAATAACCACCTGACCTTTTGACGACATTTTCGCCAGACTCCAATCAAAACTTGCCAAAGCCATAAATTCTCACCAACAACATCAATAATACAATCTTACCAGTAAGAAAATAAAAAGCTACCGAACAGTTGTCAGAATTGTTAAAGTCACCTTATCAGCACTTTCCCGGTTCGCCATCGTGTAGTTGTGGATAACTGAGGGCTGTGACTGCCCAAGCGAGAATAGTAAAAAAAACCACGGACTCGTTTCAATAAAGTAAACAAAAGAAAGCTACACCAGCATATTCTCGTTCCAATACCCCAAGTAGATTAATGCCTTTGGCGCGATTTTCTTGATTGCGTCCGCTTGCGCCGATGGCAGCAACCCCTTTGCGACGAGGGTGGCTTCCGCTTTGGCCAGTTTCTCCAAATCTTTCGATTCCGCCAAGACGCGCTCGTCAAGCCCGTTGAATCCGAGACCCATAGTCGCAAGCAGCAAAAGCGCTCTTGCGGCCATAGTGGCCAGGTCTTGGCGCAGCACCCTACCCTCAATCAAAAACTCCTGGAAGCTGCCCAACGCACTTTGCGGAATAAAAAACTCAGGCAGCGGAGTTGCATCCACGCACCCAAGGAGGGCGTCCTGGGTTTTCTTTGCGCACTCCGACTCCGAATAGTTTGTGCCCCTCAGCCTATTCTGGTCCGAAACTATCCGCAACCAGCAGCCCCTCATGCCACCTAAATCAACGCCCGCATCCAAGAGGCAGTTTATGTCGAAGATGTCCTTGATTATCTGGATGGGCTCTTTTTCCAGCCGTCCTATTGCCCCGAATGAGAGCGCGGAGAGCTTGGACGCCAAAAAATAACTCCTCGTAGGCACGAGCACCTTGAAACCCCGGATTTCAAACGCTTCCTTTTCTTTGACTGCAAACCGGCTCACGTCCAGCTTTACCATCACGCCGGCCTTGACAAGGGTATACAACACAAACTCGGAGCTTTTGCTCCTGCGCGGGTTTACAACGTACCCCGCAGCTTCCAGTCCGCGTATCAGTTTCTCAATAGCCAAATGATAAGAAACGTCCACGTCAATGCTTAACCGTCTCGGTTTTTTGAGAATCGCCTGAATCGCGCTGCCACCTAAGAAAATAACCTGCGGATCCGTATCCACAAGCACGGACAAAACTTCGATCGCCGCATTGCTCCTCTTCTCAAAATCCCTATTCAAGCTCTCCGACCATCCGAATAAGTTCCAAGTTTTTCAACCCAGCCTTGCAATGCCGGCCATCAGCGTTCAGTTTCGCCCGCTTGGAAAGCGCGTAAGCAAAAATGCTGACGAACCACCCGAGATAACGCCTCAATGAATAACGGTACAACTCGTTGAACTTGACAAGGTCGGTTTCCGTCAAGTAATACTCCCACAAGTCCAGGACGTCCCTTAATGAGATCGGAAGGACGTCGTTTATAGCGTAGTAAAGCAAGTCAACCAGGCACTTCTCAAGCGACGGATACCTGCCAGTAACTTCCCGCCTTGTTTTCCCAGATCTTGCAACAACCACTATACTGGTTGATTTTTTTCCCCTGCAAAACTTCAAAACGGGCTTCTTGACCCCCGCATAAACGTCAAAATTCGGGTACTTGACAGACAAATAATCCGAAAGAGAATCCACAGCCACGCCATCGCACTCGATAAAGACGATGTTTTTGCGCCAATTATGCAAATTCGGCATGAACGGGGCCAAATCCCAGATGACAAAATCCAGTGCGGGCATCATTTTGGATACGAGTTTGGCAACCTTTTTTACATCGCTGCCGAATACCATGTTAGTCACGTTTTTGGTCATGTAATTAGATTATATGACCAAATATTAAAACTTATTGCTTTGTTTATCTCACATCATCCGAGTATGCGGATATACGGGCATTTACATTGCTTGGCTGTGATTGGCGGTGTTTCTAAACGGTGCAAACACCACTTCACCGAACGTCC
>JBAZHM010000141.1:0-2973 GCA_041652355.1 Candidatus Micrarchaeia archaeon
CTCGCTTGCCTTTCCAACCTGCACGTACTGGCCCTTTCGCACGTCCTTTGAGTTGACTACGAAGTAGAACTCGTTGGTTGAGGGGCTTTCCTGTGCGGATATTACCGTGCCTAGCTCTTTGGTCATCTTTTCCAGCTTCAAGTGGGATTAGGTTGTGGATAAAATAAAAAAGGGAGGAAGAAGGGGTTGCCCCATCCGTTCAAGATTATTTTACATCTCCGATTCCAGCTTCGCTCACGCGGAACACGCATTCCCCGTCAGGCAGGTTCGGCGAGTCAACTAGCTTTGCAATCCTGCGGTCCTCCTTGCTTCTTCGTAAGTAGAGCCGGTAAGTTGCCTGGTGCGCCACTATGTTGCCTCCAATAGGCACAGTGGGGTCTCCAAACAGCATTCCTGGCTTTTCCATGACTTGGTTTGTCACGTACACTGCGAGGTTGTGCGTGTCAGCAAGCTTTTGCAGCTGGTGCAGGTGCTTGTTCAGGCTCTGCTGCCTTCTGGCAAGCATTTCCATTCCAAGGTAATCCGAGCGGAACTCGGACATCAAAGAGTCAATTATTATGAGCCGGATGTTGTTTTCACGAACCAGCTTGTCTGCCTTTTCAATCAAAAGCGACTGGTGGTCCGAGTTGAATGCCCTTGCTACAAAAATGTTTTTGAGCATCTTGTCAACGTCCATTCCCTTTGCCTCAGCCATCTGCTTGATGCGCTCTGGCCGGAAAGTATTTTCCGTGTCTACAAACATTACCGCGCCGCCCAATCCGCCCTGCTCTTTTGGAAGCTGGCAGTTGACGCAAAGTTGGAACGCAAGCTGGCTTTTTCCGGAGCTGAATTTTCCAAAAGCCTCGGTAAGTGCCTGCGTTTCAACGCCACCGCCAAGCAAGTTGTCAAGCTCAACGGAGCCTGTTGAGATGCGCTCGATTGCAAGCCGCCTTGTCATCACTATGTCTGCACGCTCAAAGCCCATGCCCATGGCTTCCTTTGCAGCTTCGATGATTTTTTCTGCGGTCATCTCTCCTATGCCGCCGATTTCCTGAAGCTCCATTCTTCGGGCCTTGGCTACCTGGTCAAGATTTTCGTACCCTGCTTCTGCAAGCTTCTTTGCAGTTGACTCGCCAACTCCCGGCAATTCATAGATGCTGGTAATCCGCCTAGGCCCGACGATTTCCTTAGAAACAGCCTGTTGCTGGACCTCTTCTTGTTCCGCTTCTATCTCCATAACTGGAGACTTGTCCTTTGCCATTCTACACCAACTCCGCAAGAGCCACGCATAATTACGGGCATTTTCGCACATACTGAATGGATAAACATCTCTGGGCACCTTATAAATTAAAAGCAGGCCGCATTTCCGGTGAAAACCCCAAGCAGCCAAACTGGTTTTTAAGCACGGAATGGCGTGAAAGTTAATGGAGAAATTTGCATGGAACCAGTACAGGAAGCAGTATACAAAGTGCGGGGCGTGCACGATGCCCCCTTTGCCAGTCCTTTTGGTAAAATTGTTCACGTTGAAAAATTTACTCCGCAGCAATGGAACGACCGAAGCAATCACGCTAATGCCATGCGAACCATTAAGGAAAAACGGCAATCCCTTCCATGGTATAGGCCGCTTTTACGCTTGGAATTTGGCAACGCCGAAAAAAAGCACCGGCGCGATTATGAGAAAATAGCCGGAAACCTGCAGTACGTCTACCTTGAAACAGACAAGCTTCTAGCAGACACTAGCCTTGTGGGCCTGCCCGAAGATGCGATTCCGTTGAATCACCTTCCAGGCAAGGCGCTATCCGAAAAAGATTTTGCGTCTTTCCAAAAGCAAGTGGAAGCGGAAAGAATAGTGCCATATCACATACTTGACCAGCAACCTGAAGAAGGCGGCTATATTGTAGCGGCAATACCGGAAGCAGTCTTGAAGAGTGAGTCCGCGTTATCAAAACGGTTCGGCGCGAGTCATTCCAAGTCAGATGAGCAACTGGTGTCGCTGATAAAATCTTTTGACCGAAAAAAACACGCTCATTCCCCAACTTGCGCCCTTTGCAATCCAAAAGTAGCAAGCAAAATCCGCTATTTCTTTTCACCAGTAAAGCTTGAGGCAAAAGTTGACCGGATGCCCTCTCACGCCGTGCACATAAGCCAAAACATAAGCCAAGCAGGCTATGAAACGCTGATAAAAGACACGGTAAGGCGATACGACGCGGCAAAAAGCAATTAGTTCGCATTGCCAATTCTGCCTCTTAATATATCCGGGTCGCCCTCTAAGAAAATCCTCTTAATATACCCTTGCACGCGGTTTTTCCCTCGTGCCCTCGTAAAAACGCTTATAAACGGAGTTTGATTAATTGGTTGGAAGGCAGGAAGAGGTCAAAACACGTCTAAAAACGTGCTGGAAATTTTCCCGTCTTTTAAGCAATAACTACAAAATTGGAGGGGTTTAAACCTATGGTAGTAAAGAAGCCTTTTGGTGGCTACACCATCTCCTTCGCAAGCGTGAAGGATGCAACTTTGGGAGAAGTATTCGGAACTGGAGCACTCACTCCGTCAGACATGACTAAGAAGCTCTGGGTATTCGTAAAGAAGAAGGGACTTTCAAAGAAGTAAGTCGCTGATTTTCTTTATTTCTTTTTTTTTCTTTTTTTTCAATTTCCTGATTTTATTCCAACGTTGATTTTTCTTAGCCGCTACTTTACTGAAATCACGTGCCTTGCAGTGACTTCCAAGTTCCCAGAAAATGCGTTTGTCCTGGCGGCAAACACTCCGCGGATTTTCTTTCCAATCAGGTACTCGCGCTTGAGCCGCACAACCGTGTCCATGTCAACTGTGATTTCATGAACGTCCAAAAGTTCCTTTGCCTGCGCGTCAAAGAACGCAGCCCGAACATCCTTGGTCCCGTCGTTTAGTGCAACGGACACAACAAGCAGGTCGCGTGCAATCGTGCCCCCGCATTTTTCACAGGCGCTTGTCCCCTGCTTTATTGTCGTGTTG
>JBAZHM010000142.1:0-2962 GCA_041652355.1 Candidatus Micrarchaeia archaeon
TCAACTGCCCTACTCAGCACGAGCTCCGGAAAACCGGATACTTCGATAGTGGTTTTCATAGTAGTATTGATAGTGAAACCACTATTTATTGGCTTTGCTGCACTCCCGCAAGAGTTTTTTAGTGACGTAATCTCCGCATCCATAAACAACAGGATGAAAGTCCTAAATTCCCGGGTTATTAGCCATTAGGATGTCGAGTTTTTCGATGATTTCCTTCTGTTTTTTAGTCAATTCTCCAACTATCAAGTCTTTCGGGTAAACTTTGCATTTCAAATTTCTCATCCGAACCAACGCGCCCTCAACAGTAAGCTTATTCCCGAGTTTTTGCTTGAGTTGCATAAACGCAATCAACGTCAAAAATTGCATGAACAAAAAACCGCGCAACGCGTCTTCCGAATGCACGCGCAACGGAAGCAAACCCAGGTCGTCCTTTGAAAAACCGAACAACATTTCCACGGACTGACGCAAGTAATACGTCTGCACAACATCAATTTTTGGAATAGCAACCGATGACACGAGAATCATCAAACCTCGGGTTGACAAAAAGTACTCCAAATCATCCGCGTTTTTTTGAGCCTCGTCACTGTTTGCAGGATCAAACGGTCAACCTCGCGACCTTTCCTTTTCGGATCCAACACCATGTACGCGAACGCTTTTTTTCCGAACAACTCAACCTCGACTTGTTTTACGAACAAACCCCGCTCGCCAGTCCTGACGATGTTATCGCCAGACTCTAAACTTTTCGCGTGCGCTGCAACCAACTCCTTGTACAAAAGCCGCTGCGCAGGCAACCGCGTCAAAAAATCCATTCCCTCGCGGTACATCTCCAGAATATTGGGTTCGGAAAAGAATCCTGCGTCAAAAAACGTGAACGCTTTCTCGACGCCATACTGCTTGAGTTCCTTTATAGTGTTTGACAGCGTCGAGACGTCGACAATGTTTCCTGGAAGCGTTCGAAAGTACAACGGCGCTTTGCTTTTCTCGTCAACAACCAGCAAGAATCGTGCTTGCTTGTCGATTTCTTCACCGTGCAAACCCCATGCGGTTAGCGGGATGTGAATCTGGTTAGGCAGTGACGTGCCGTCGATGATGATTCCGGAGTCGCTTTTGGAAAGCAACGGGATGTACTCGTGGAAAAACTTTTGTTGCAAGCCCTCGTCGCTTAATCGTTTAAAAAATTCGCTTAGCCGTTGCGACGATAATTCGGCTTCCGGGTATTGGATGCGTGCGTAGCTGCCTTCGAACCAGGGTTTGGCGTAAACCATCGCCGAGCCGTAACACAAACGGTATGAAATCAGCGCTTGTAGTGTTTGAGTTTCATTCCCGAAAACGTTTCGCAACAGTTTTGTGAACCCGGTTTTTTCCAAAAGCTTTTGAATTATGAACGAGTCTCCGTAGTCAAGAACCAGTTGTTCGGCATTTTTGCGTTGTGCACGGCGTTCAAAAATCTTTTTCTTTTTGTCCACGACTACGCCCAGGTAGCGCGATTTTTGTTTGGGTTTCTTCGTTTTTGTGTCCCAGTATGCAGTGGTTTCGTACGCGTATTCCTGCTGCCCGAATTTTCGGTAACGAATAAAAGTCATAATGAGTATATACACATTAGGTTTATATGCTTTTCGATAGAAAGTTTTTGAAAATCACGTCTATGCGGGCGTATCGCCGAAAAACTACTGTCTAAAAGTTCGGGAATTTAGGACTTTGTTGTCCAAACAAACCACCCTAAAGAATAGTTTTTCCCAGTTGTTTTTATTTCCTGCCCGAAAGCACTTCCTCGAGGCCTTCGGATGCCAGTTTTCGGATTTCCGCAAAAGTGTACTTTCGGACTACCTTCCCGTTTTCAAAGACCGTCTTGAGCAGGTTCTCCTGGCCGGTCTTGAGGTTTTCAATCTTTATTGTCTGGAAATCGCCGTTTTTGTCCCTGATTAAAGCCAGTACGCCTTTCTTGCTGTGCTTTCCGCTGTCCGTGACCGGCGACTTGGAAACGTCCTCCCATTTTCCATCTATTTCCATTGCCGATGCCTTCATCGCAAACATCAACGTGTCGCGGTTCAAGTCCTGCAAGAGGCCGCCACCCATCCCGAAGGCAATGTTTTCAGTCGAGAGTTTGCGGCGTTCCATCGCAGCAAGTATCTGTCCTATGCTTTCGTAGTTGATCCCGTCGCCTTGGATTACGCGGATGCAGTTTGGAAGCACCTTGTAGCCTTTCGAATTGGTTGAAAAGCCGAACTTTTCCATGAGAATCCCAACGACTATTGGCACGACTTCCTCCGGAACGCCGCTGTCAGGCCGCACCACAACAGTTGCCCCGCTTTCCTCCACGCGCTTCTTGAGCTTTCCGCCCCAGAGTGCGGAGCAGGCGTTGTAGATGTCGAAGCTGTCCGAGACAACAGCAACAGTTTTTCCCTGTTTTGCGAACTGGTCAAGCATGTTTGCGTACGCGTCAAACTCCCCTGCTGCGCCGCCCCACGCGGTCATAGTCGAGTGCTCTGCAGCGGGGATGGAATAGCCTGCCATCTTCTCTCCGTAGTATTCCTTTGCCGCGAGTATTCCCGCAACAGTGTCGGTTCCTTGGAAGTTTACCAAGTGCGCGCAGTCGCCTATTGCCGCTGACTCAAGCGAGCTGGCCCCGCGGAACCCGAAGTCATGCAGCTTGAAGCCAATGATTGCGTCAGCGTTGTCCGAAGTCCTGCGCAGGCTCTCAAGGATTTCCTTCTTGCAAAAGAAGCTGTTCGTGGCAACCGTGGTCGGGTACCACACCGCGCGGACAAGTATCGTCTCAACGTAGGAAGACAGCCAGTAGCACTCCGGGTCGGTGTTTTCCACCTGCAAAAGGACATTCCGGTTAGGCACCACACTTCCCTCTGCAACAGCCTCGATTCGCAGCGGCAGGTATCCTTTGTGCTTCTTTAGGATGTGCTCCCAGCCTGAGCGGTGAAACGGAAGGCCGTGCTCCTTCCAGAAC
>JBAZHM010000143.1:0-2943 GCA_041652355.1 Candidatus Micrarchaeia archaeon
GCGCAACTGTTTTTGAAAGGCTAGCGGTCTTGGACGACGGACGGCCAGTGCTGATGAGGTTGGAAGTAGGATGAAACAACGCCATTCTCACCGTGGGTTCATCTTCTCAGTGGACTCGCTGATTGCCCTTGGGCTTGCGCTTGCAATAATCGGGCTTGTCATTCCATTTATGGAAAGTTCGGGCTTGCCAAACCACGACCAGCTGCACATTCAGCGTTACACAGCTGACCTTCTTTTTGTCATGCAAAAGTCCGGCAACGTGCGGGTAGCCATTGAAGGCGACGAGACTGGCGTGCTTAGCTTGTTTTCACAAACCGGGACTGGCAAGTGCTTTACTTTCAAAGCAACAAACACCGACACTTCCGCAATGGTTATTTCAGCGACAAAACCGGGCTGCACTGGCAGGCCAACCACGCTTTCATCCGCAGTTTCAAACGAGTATTACAACGGCCATATTTATCGGCTTGAATTATTGGGTTGGATGCAATGAGCAGCATGGTTGCAATGAAAAGGGGTTTTGTCGCAACGTTTGTAGCATGCGCGCTTGGAACACTCATATTGCTCTTGGTTGCTTATTCGCAGCCTTCGCTTCACCTGCGCGACAGATACCTTGCGGATTATTCCGGTGCTGCTGCAGTAAGGCAGATTTTTGACAACACTGCAACGCAAGTCTCGGCAATCACCAGCATCAACTCGACTTTCCAAAAGCCGGATGCTGCAAAAACAAACGCGACTTTTTCTGTGGATTTCATGCTGGCAAACCAAAGCGCTGCGCTTGAAAACTTTGCTTTTTACCTACAGGAAAACTTTTCACGTTACGCCTCTGCGTCGATCATTCCCGACTTTTCGCAAGTTGCAGGCACAAAATTTGAGCTTTCCTCAAACACGACCTCCTTTTTTGTAGACTACGGCTCGCGCTCAGCTGGGCTTGAGCCTGTAGGCAGTGCAACCGAAACAGGCATCACCAACCTTACCATATTGTTTACCACGAACGAGACCATAAACGAAACAACTGCATGGTCTTTTGACGCTGGGGGGGATGTGCTTGTCAACTTTTATTTTGTCCACGCGAATGGCACGATTTCATCATCCGGGCTCATGGATTCTTCAACCCCGCACAATTATTGGCTTAACGTCTCAACCGGCGCAGGCGGGGGCGAGAACGTGCGCGTGTATTTTGGGAATGTCGGAAGCAATCATGGCGTGTTCCGCTTCAACAGCACGGCAATCAATGGAAAGCTCATCACAAGCGCAACAATGCCCTATTCTGGCGCATCCGCTTGGTATTACAATGCAACACTAAACATCACAAAGGGCGCAATATACCGTTACTCCAAGCTCTTTGCCTGGGAAGGCGGCTGAAATTTACAAGCAAACCGTGCGAGGTGCAAATTTGGAATGGTCGAGCTCATCACTGAAAAAATCAATTTCCCGGAAGGCTGCAACATCATCTTTGGCCAGGCGCATTTCATAAGAACCGCAGAGCACCTTTATTGCGCGCTTGCAGAAAGCGTGCCGGGGATAAAGTTTGGGCTTGCATTTGCCGAGGCAAGCGGGGATTGCCTTGTGCGCGGCGAGGGAACGGATGAGGAATTGAAAGCAGTTGCATGCAGGGAGCTTGCAAAAATCGGCGCAGGTCACACTTTCCTAATCATACTTTCCAATGCGTTTCCAATAAACGTGCTCAACTCCGTAAAGGCAACTGCAGAAGTTGCAACGGTTTATTGCGCAACAGCAAACCCCGTTGAGGTCATTCTTGCAAAGGCAGGTCAAGGCCGGGCGGTTTTAGGGGTTGCAGATGGAAGCACAAATGCAGGCATTGAGACTGAGGCGGACGTTTCAAAAAGGCGCGAGTTCCTAAAAAAGATAGGATATTCGCCAAAATAGCAAAACACGCTAAATAGCATTTATGGGGGGCATTGAAAAATGTCAAGCTTTGCACTGACCTGGCAGCAGGTTCGCATACTAGAAAAAATACCGGCAGCACAGGAAAGCGCACGCACAATCAGCGAGGACGCGGGCATAGACTACAGCACACTGATGAGCGCGCTTTCTGCGCTTGAAGAGCAGGGCTTGGTAATCGTTGGCAGGAACGAGCGAACTGTTTACGAGCTTACTGTTGAGGGAAAAGCCTACTTGGAAAAAGGCACTCCCGAAAGCAGGCTGTATGCTGTTGTTGACGCTGCCGGAGAAATCGGGCTTGAAGCTGCATACACCAAGGCAGGCCTTTTGGATTCTGAAAAAGGCATTGCATTGCAGTGGGCAAAAAAGAACGGGTGGCTTGCGATTGCAAAGTCTTCAAACGGGCTCCCGGTATTTAAAATTGCAAAAACCCCCGGAGAGCCGGAGCTTAATGCAACGCAAAACGCGCTGCAGGCAATAGCAAAAGAAGATTTCAGCGTCCCTGTTGCATCGCTTTCCAATCTGGTATTGCGCAAGCTTGCAACTGAAAAGACCGAAAAGGAGTTCAAGGTGGCTGCAACTGATGCTGCGCCAAAGGCAATCGAACTTTCCAAAAAGCAGCTTGCAAACGTAATCTCTGCAGTCACCCCGGAGATTCTCCGCACAAAATCCTGGAAAAAGCCCGGGATGGAATTTGAAAAATACGAGCCAACCGCAGCATCGCCAGTGCAGTACATTGGAAAAAAGCAGCCCCTTCGCGCATTCATCGATGAAATCCGCCAGATTTTCTTGCAGATGGGCTTTACTGAAATCAAAGGCCCCATAGTTGAGGCGGCGTTTTGGAACTTTGACGCTTTGTACGTGCCGCAGGACCACCCCGGAAGGGAATTGCAGGATACTTTCTACATCAAAAACCCAGCGTCATCCGAGCTAGTCCAGAAGGAACTCGTGCAGAATGTAAAAGCAGCTCACGAAAATGGCGGGGACACAGGCTCAACAGGCTGGGGGTACTCGTGGGACAGCGCAATTGCGGAAAAGAAC
>JBAZHM010000144.1:0-2836 GCA_041652355.1 Candidatus Micrarchaeia archaeon
TATTTTCCTTCAGCGCCTAAAAGGTTGAGCACGTCGTCTTGTATCTGGAACGAAACGCCTATGCTTTCTGCAAATTTTCCAGCAGCATCCACCTGCTGTTCAGTCCCGCCTGAAAATATCGCGCCCCACTTTGCAGCAAGCCGCGCAATAGTCCCGGTCTTGAACGCGCACATTTGAAGGTATTGCTCTTCTGAAACTTTTGAGTTTTTTCCATGGTGCCAGCAAATATCCGTGCCCTGGCCGTATGAAAGCCGCACCATTTCCTCAATGTACACGTCATATGCTTTAAGCGTCTCTGTGCTTCCGTGCCTTTGCCTATCGCGCAGAAGGGGCAGGACTGCAAGGTAGTACATGGCGTTTCCTGCGTTGACTGCGACATCCACACCGTATTTGATGTGCGAGCAGGGCTTTCCGCGCCTCATTTCCGAGCTGTCTTCTATGTCATCTACCATGAGTGTGCCGTTGTGTATGACTTCTGCGGCAGCTGCAATATCCGCCACGCTTTTGGGGTCCTTTCCCAAGCACCCTGCAACAATCATTGCAAGTGCAGGCCGCCACCTTTTCCCGCCGCGGTCAAGAAGGTCCCATATCGGCTCGTTCACTGCCATCGTGGCAGTTTGCGTGTCAAACGCGTAGCTTGCCTTTCCTACGCTGTGCTCCATCTTATGTTCGTCAAGCTTTCGCGGGATGTATTTTTCTATCGCCGCGTCCACTGTAGGCCTGTAGCTTTCGAGTATATCTTCAATATTGCGGGCCATATGCAAAAACACCAAAAGGTCGTCAGGGCTTAGCGGGTGAAATTACGCGCAACAGCCAAATGGTTATGCGGACTGAAATATTAATCTTGGTTGCCTCACTGATAATATCAATTTAAACCTCGTTGGGGGATTAGTGAACATGGACAAGATATTTGCAAGCGCGCCAGGTCGCGTTTTCGTTTCAGGGGAAGCCGTGCTTGAACTGGGCTCAAAAGCGCTCGCAATTCCCGCAGAGTTTTCAGGCAAACGCAATGTTGTCACTTTTTCTTTTCAAGAGTCGTCGGGAAAGCTCACAGCATACGACGGAAACAAAATAGGCACACTTCCAACCACCGGGCGCATACGCGGTGACGAGTCGCTGAAGCTTCCTCTTGAAGCTGCAAAAGCGGCCCTTTTGGCAAACGGCTATTCGCTTGAAAAGGTGGACTCGAGCTTTTCCATGTCGCTTGAGTGTTCCGCACCTGCAAGTGCAGGAAAGGCCGCGGCAGTATGTGCTGCAGTGTTTGCAGGGATTTTTGACTATTTTGGGGACAAAGACGACGCACGGGACGCGTTCAAAAAAGAATACTTGAAAGCAGGGTCCGAAATAAGCCAAGAAGACGTCCTGCTTGCCGCTTCAGACCTTCCCCTAATTTTCCGCAAGGACTTTTTGCTGGATGGCACAATAAGCGTAAAAGCAACCGCAACCAAGGTCAAGCTGCCTCAAAATACTGCGTTTCTTTACGCAGATTTGAAAAAACCAGAATGCATGTCATCATTGGAAATATCCAACCGCATTGCATCTTCGCGTAACGTGGTCACCGCAGCAGGCAAAGTAAAGCCCGCAAAGGACATGACTGCCAACGAACGCGCACGCGCAACCGAAGGGTTTTCTGAAATTACCGAAAAGCTTTGCAAGGAACTCTCCTCTTCATCAGCGTCTCCGGAAAAAGTAGCAAGCCTGCTTGAGCTTGAGCACGTGTCGCTTTCCGAAGCACGCGTGCTTTCCGAAGCTACCATTGCAGCCGCATCAACCGCAAAGCAGGCAGGTGCACTTGCTGCCAAAGCATCCGGTTTTGATGGCGCCTTGCTTGTTTTTGCATACGAAAACGACGCGGCAAAAATATCCGGCGCGCTTTCAGAAAAAGGGTATTCTGCCCTTCCAATATCCGTTTCATCTGCGGGCATGGTTTCTGAGCGGGAAGAGTAGTTTGCTGCACATGCTGCGGCAGCACATCATGCTGAATTCATGATGCTCTTCAGCATATAGGCTACCATTGCAACGAACACGATTGCTGCAGCTATGACAAGAAGATACTCTATTCCCGTCTGGCCGCGTGCTTTAAGGTGCAAGTCCATTTTAGTTGCCTCCCTTAATCATTGTCTGGCCAAGGAACCAACCGCCTTGGTAAACTGCAAGGGCGATGAAAATCATGAAAGGGATGTAAACAAGCTTGTTTTCGTATTTGCCCTCGCTAATGACTCCTGCTGCGATGTTGGAAAGCATGACCAGCAGCATCTGGAAAACAATCAGCATCAAGTCGAAGTTAGCAAGGCTGTCTGTTGCAGCCGTACCCGTAGCGGTGCTTGCAGCGGCCATTCCGCTTGAGATGAATTTGATTATTGCTATTGTAAAGCCGAAGATGAATGGCACGAGGAAAATCGATGTGATGTAAAGAAACGACACGTGCATCGTTGTGCGCGATACTCTCTCGCGTTGGATGTGCATGATGTCGCGTGTGTTTCCTGCAATGGCCTCAAGGACCTCGGAAAGCCCGGCGCCCGACTTTTTGGAGTCTATGATTATCTTCGCAGTACGTTTGAACAGCCGCGAGCCGCTTCCGTCAGCCATTTCTATCATGACATCGTCAACGGTCTTTCCTTCACGCAAGTGCTTGAGCCCCTGCGCTATTACTGTGCTCATCGGGCCATAGTCTGACTCCGCAATTTCCTCAAGCGCGCTTTCCACCGTGCCTCCTGCTTTCAGCACCGAAGAGATGTGCTTGAGCACGTCGGGAAGCGACTTATCGATTTTTGATATGCGCGAGTTGCGAACGTAAAGCGGCAAGCCAACGATAAGGCTGAGCATCGAAAAGAAG
>JBAZHM010000145.1:0-2779 GCA_041652355.1 Candidatus Micrarchaeia archaeon
GGAAGGGCCCTGAAATAGAGAAGCTCGCGTCGTTTTTGCTTTCCAACATAGCCTCCGAATCATCCCATTTATCGCTGGCTGATGCAGTCGGCATTGGGAGCAGCACAACTGCCCAGAAATACTTTGGTTTCCTTGAGGAAGCGTACGTCATGTTTGCAATAAACCGGTTTTCGTTTAAGACAAAACTTGCGGGCCATAACCGGAAGACGTACTGCTACGACAACGGGCTGATAGCCGCAAAAGCGTTTCAGTCCAGCCCGAACCTCGGCAAGCTTTTCGAAAACTGCGTGGCAACCCACCTGAAGAAGGGCGAGATAGAACACAAGTTCGAGCTGTACTATTGGAAGAACCAGCAGCAAGAAGAAGTGGACTTCGTGATTAAGAAAGGAACGAAGGTTGTTGAGCTGATACAGGCGTGCTACCAAATCGAGAATGAAAAAACTAAAAACCGAGAGGTGCGCGCGTTGCTGATGGCCGGAAAGGAGCTGGGGTGCAAGAACCTGACCGTGCTGACTTTACGAAAGGACAAGAAAGAAACCGCAGAGTGGTTTGGCGCAAAGGGAAAAATAACGTACAAGCCGATATGGAATTGGCTTCTTGGATGAATGCATTAAGCAAATTATACTTTGCCGGCACAAGTCTTCAATGACCAACGGGGACTCTACTTGGTTGAATTAGGCAAAAGCTTGCGGACAGTACACGTCGGCAAACCACAGGGAATTTAAAAAAACTCGGGAGTACTTTCACGTTTTGCTGAAGATTTTCACCCGCAGCATGCCATAGATTCCTGGATGCCACATCACCCTACAACCATGAGGAAACAACCTGTCTTGTAACCTTACCTAATAAGTAATCTATTTAAATTAGATTACCTATAAGGTATTATAGTGGGTTTTTGTGTCAAGTAAATGGTTACCCGAGTGGCTGGCTGCAAACTACTTTAGGCTGGACAAAAAATACCAGATGAAAAAAGCCAGTAGTACTTTTTCTGAGCCGTTTACTTTTTTTGATGCAAAAAAAACTTTGGAAACGTCTTCACAGTCCGTCCAAAAGACGCTGTGGGAGCTCGAGCACAGGGGCTTTCTTGTCAAGCGGAGGGACGAAGTTGATTACCGGTCTAAACATTACCAACTCATTTCGTTTCGGGTGCTGCAGCAGTTCTTCGAAATCTACTTTAGGTTCAAAAAGGGGGAGTTTGAAAAACTCTCCATAGAGGACAAGCTGAGGATATGCAGTTGGGAATACACTCTTGTGGGAAGCGCGGCCGCGTACTGTTACCACAAGTACCAGGCGCCAGGTAAAGTCATCGAGGTTGCAGTCGATTCAGGTGATTACGGTAAATTCATCGCCCTGCTTGCAGACTCGGACACGGTAGTCACGCCCTTGGAATTATTTGAAACCAGGCGCGCGAAGAGGTACGTACAGCTAGTCCCGGGTAAACCTGGCCTTGAGCCGAACAAGACCCCGGAGGGGGTTTTCATTGAAAAAATCGAGGACTTGATAACCGACTTGCTTTCGAAATCCACTCTGCAATCAATCATTGAGGTGGTTGCTTTGATTGTGACGAACGCAAAAACCATTGATTGGAAGAAAGCAACCGAGGTTGCGAAAAAGCAAGGCGTGTTGCCACAGCTTGGCTGCGTAATAGAAATCGTGAATCAGGAAGCCAGGCGCCCTCTTGTAAGTAAGGGAGTGTTGGAACGAATCACCGTGCAAATGGGCGGCCAACCCCCTTATTTTGGCGTGCTTTTCCCGGAAGATGCGCGAAATTGGCAAAGCAAAACAGGCAGATTATCACAGCTCGGCCCCATCCTCACACAGAAAGAAAAGGATGAAATCATTGGTGACGTCCAAACCCTGGACTACTATTCGAAGTTGAACACCAAGTGGGGTTTTAACATCAAAATACCCCGCGCAGCAGTAAGAAAAGCACTCGACGACTTGGGTGTGGCCTTACGCGGTTTGGGAACAGAACGCTGAGCGGGCTTATAGCCTGTTGAGGTTATGCTCCCTTGGTTTGAAGGAATTCGCTATACGAGCCTAATAATTCCACGATGTAACGTTCGCGGGCATAATATCTTCACCGGAAACGGGGTGTCGTTTTCTTTATTTGCCTTAGTCGCAACAATCTCTGAGTAACCGGAAAAGTGGTGACATAGTTCGCGTGGCTGAATTCAAAGTATCGCACGAATTGGAAGCTGAAAGCCTTCGCGACCTTAAAGCGATAGTCGAGCACTCCAAAACCCAGGCAGTCACCCTCGTAGTCATTGGCGGGTACGCCGCAAGAGCTTACACGCAAGCCCAACACTACCGGGGCACGAAAGACATTGATTTTATCGCCTTGCGGTCTGACGTCGGTCGTTTGAGGGGTATGCTCGCCAGCTTGGGGTATGTGGTAGAAGTGACGAGGCATGGTCTTCGGGCAACAAAAAAAGGCATCTTTGGGGAAATAAAGCTCGACATTGCAGTTGACAAAGTGGTTGACGATAGCACTGGAAAAACCTATTACCCTAAAGAAAACGCCATAACCAATGCAAAACTCACTCCGATTCAGACCCAGTATGTGGAAAACGCGTCTTTGAAAGTGAGCGCTTTAGTGGCGCCGATTGAAGACGTTGTGATAATGAAGCTTATGACGAGTGCCGTTGCGCGACCCAGGGATAAGTTTGATGTTGCGGCTATGCTTCTTGACTTTGGTGACAAACTTGACAAGGATACTTTTGTTTCAGATTGTGAAAACTCCGGGTTGGAAAATCACACGAGTTCAAGATTGAAGGAT
>JBAZHM010000146.1:0-2778 GCA_041652355.1 Candidatus Micrarchaeia archaeon
TCGCTGCTTTTCACAAATTCTTTTTTACTTTTTCTCTCCTTTAAACGCCCAAATAAACAGCTTGCCAAACAGCGTGCCAACTACGTTTATTACGTCGCCAAAGGCGCCTGCAGTCTTTTCCATTGCAGCGCCATTTCCACCAGGGTCGCCGCTGCGCCCCGTTTGCTCATGATGGTGGTGCCTGGACGGGCCGCCGACATCAACTATAGAATACAGCAAAAGGATTGCAAGCGAAAAAAGAAACAGGAAGCTTGAGCCTGATAGAAAGAACAGCCACGCGACTACTGCCAGTGTTACAAAAGCAAGCGTGTTCAATAAATCACCTTATCCTCCAGGATAGTACCCCTGCTGCGGCTGCTCTGATTCGCCCTTGAACAGGATTACCATTATCAACATTAGCCCGCCGCCCACTATAAACGGGTTGAATTCGCCCATGGCCATACCGATTGCAATGACTGCCGCGACAACTGCAACGAGTATGAGCGCCTTGCTCTTTGCAAGCACCAGCAGTATCACAAACACTGCAGCTGCAACTTCGGGCCTGTTGGCCTGCATTGCAAGTATAATTAAAAATACTAGAAAAAGGTTCGTAAAGTCAATCATTTTCCAACCGCCTTTAGAACCACTCGCCTGGCTTGATTTTTGAGATTGCACCGCCCAAAAACAGCACTGCAAACAAAAGGAAGCGGAACCAGTCGTAAGGGATTACAACAAGGTATACTACGAGTATGGTGACGATGAGCGCAAGAAACCTGGATTTTATTATGCCGTCCGACAGCACGTTGTACATTCCAAAGAATACGAGTATGAGTGCAACGATGCCAAAGTCGTCCCAAAAATTGAATATCACTTTTTCTTGCGCCTCACAAAGCTTTGTGCCTTTTGTTCCTTTTCATAATCATCAAGCTGCTCATAAACGCGCTTGCGAAGCCCAAAGAAGTACTCGCCCTCAACTACAAAGGTAAATATCGCCATGGCAAATACCGCGCCTGCGATGAATGCGTTGAACATGAGATTGGGAACGGTCACGGGGGTTTGGCTTTTGTCCAAGAAGGATACGGGATAAGTGCTTTCAAAATAATTGTAAGCAAGCGTGATGACTATTATGCTGATGATTACCGCAATCGCTCGCATGTTGGGCGAGAACCATTGCTTGCGGTGCCGGTGCATGTGCGAATAGACGCCAAGAAGCATCCTGTGCTTTTCTTTCATGGAAATCATCACTCCTTGAGGTTTGAAAAACCCTCCCTTGCATTAATGGTGGCCGCCTTTGCCCAAACCGGGTATGAATGGCACTAACATTGGCAGCATCCATACGACTCCGGAGAAGATTATTGCGGAGAACAGCCACATGCTGATTCCAACTACCGGATAGACTATCACTAGGTAGTAAATGAGTATGATTGCAACAACTATTGCAAGTGTTGGCGAGAATGCAAGGTGCTCCTGCGCCCACGAGTAAAGGTACCATGCGACAAGGGCCAGTATTATCAGCCATGCGATGTCTCCCCAGAAGAAAATCTCGTTAAGAAGGCCGAATACAAGAAAATCCATGACATCACATCCTGCGCCTTAAGACCTGCGACTGCAACTGTTGCTGCTGCGCTGAAAGCTTGGCCTGTCCGGTAATCTGGTCAGTATAGAATGACCTTTCGGCCTGTGAGACTTCCTCGCCTTTGAGTATCCTCTGCTCTATTTGCTGCATCTTCATTGCCTCACGCTGCTCTTCAGGCACCATTCCGGGAATTTCCACGCCAAACATCCCCAAAAGCGGGTATATCGAGAACTGCAGTATCATCTGCAGGTTCTGGCCGAACATGACAAGCACGAAAAATACCGCCACCAGGATTATCATTATCCCGGAGTTTGCTGCAGGAAGCGTCATTGCAATGATTGCAAAAATACCGAATATGACGGGCTGCTCGCGAAAATTAAGGTAGAGTATGAAAAGGATGTACGAGCCAGTTAGCAAAAGCGCGACAAGGAACATGTCGCCGAAGAACTGGTCGAGAAAAAGCAATACTGGCAGAAATGGCAGCATGAAGAAAGATTGGCTTGCGCCAAATAAAAACCATAGCAAAGTTGCGGTGGGTATGAAACCCAAAAAAATAAGCAATATGCGCTTATGCCATACCGATAAGCGGGAGCACAAACGGCTTTGCAACTATAAGAATGACCAATGCGGCAATGCCCATAAGCAAAAGCCTGACGCCTTCATTCCAATACCCGTAGATGTTTCCCTCGCCCGACCAGTCCGCCATCACGCCTTCCCCAAGCTTGGACGCTGCAAGCATGGCAAGAAGTTCGGGAATGACAAAAAGAAGGTCGTAAAGAGGCAGTATTGAAAACAGTATGGCATACTTTGCGCCCTCAATCGCCATCGCAGCTGGCGCACCCATGCCAAAGAACAGCATTGAAAAGAGGAACACGAAGCAGAACGCGTTGACATAGGCTATTGAATCGCCTTTGACAAAATAGTATGGCGGCTCGTAGGTGACTTTCTCCATCCCTGAAAGCGAGTTGTATGCAAGCACTCCAAAAAAGGCAAACAAAAGCGCGCCGAATGCAACTATGCTCATTGCGTTCATATACAAACAGCTTGGGAATTGGGCAATAAAAGAATATGCAGACAAAAGGCAATGGCTTGCAGCTGACCTATTATTTTAATGATCGCCAACTTCTGATAGAACAGGACGAGACTATGCAGAAGATTTCCCATGTATCGCTTTCAGTGTGCACGACCTGCGGCAGGGCATGCGACGGGTGCCTTGGAAAAAT
>JBAZHM010000147.1:0-2716 GCA_041652355.1 Candidatus Micrarchaeia archaeon
TGATTACCTGCACGACGTTGAATATCGTGTTGAAACTTTCCAACAGCTGCTCGGACGTGCTGACTTTGAAGTCTTCGTGCCCTTTGGAAACTCCGCGCGACTGCCGCAATGCCTTTTCTATTGTGGGTCGCTCTTCGGATGGAATAAGCCCTTTTGCAAGCTGCACGACAAACATATTGTATCCGCTTGCACTTACCATTTCCTTTGCTGCGTCTCCTGGGATTATGAACGCACCGTCAATTGACGGGTCTCCTACTTTTTTGAGCATGCCAACAACGCGGAATGCTGTGCTGTTTATGACAACAACGTCGTTTAGCTTGATTTCACTGCCATACACGTTGTCGGCATTGAACTTTGCACCCACGAGGACTTTGTACTTGTCGTTTGAATTAAGCAGCCTGCCTTTATCCACTTCGATGCTCCTAAAATCTTCTATGGCACCTGCATCCTCGGATGCAGTTGAAATCCCGTGCACCTGCGCAAACACGGTCTTGCCGCCGTGCTGCACCCGCTCGGATTGTGTAATCATGTAGCCTGCGCGCTCTACTCCGGCAACGCGTTTTACTGCATCAAAGTCGCGGTCAGTAAGCTTCTTTGACGTGTACATGGAGCCAAAGCTGCCCCCTCCGGGGGAAACGCTGAGCTTGTCGACGCCTATTTTTGCAAACTCGGAATTTATAGACTCGGAAAGCCCCTGGCCAAGCGCAATCAGCGCAACAACCGAAGCCACGCCTATGAAGATGCCGAGCATTGTAAGAAACGAGCGCGTCTTGCGGTGGGTTATGCTGTCTAGGGCAAGCCAGAACAAGGCGACAAAGTTACCGACCCCGAACACGCAAATTCACCGCAGCTTTAAGAGTTGTTTAAAAAAAAAGAAAAAGGGAAAAGAAGTTACTGTGCTTTAGTCCTTCTTTCCTTTCTGCTTTCCGAAGTATTCGGAATAGAAACCGGATATTGCTGGAAGCACGAACTTGTAAACAAGGTAGAGAACTACAAGCAGCAAGATGATGTAAGTCAGCGTGTTGTCCGGTATTGTCTCAAGCCCGTATTGTATTGCCTCAACTTGCGTAAACAGCGGCAGTGTTGCTGCTGCAACCTGCGTGTACGCTGCATTGGATGTGTCAGTGTACTCAAGAACAGTGCTGAAGCTAACAGGGCTGGTGGCGTTTTCTGACACGTGCACGCGAAACTCTGCAGTCTCAAAGTCATCTGCATTTATTGCACCGATGTACTGCGATGCCGAGGAGAGTATGACGTAGTCCTTTGAAGGCAAGAGCTTTACTTGCAGGGTTTTTACGCTTGTAAGACCGCGGTTCATAATACGGACAAGCACTTTGCCAGTTGAACCTGCGCGCGAAATGGTTGTGCTTTCTGCTGCAACCTCAAGCTTTGGAGTGCTGCCTACCACAAGCCCGGAAAACTGGCTTATGGAGTATGCGCGGCCAAGCTTGTCAGAATACGTGATCGTGAGCGGAAGCTTGTACACGCCTGCTGCTGCAGACGGGTATGCCATCAGCTCGAACGAGAACGCGACTGACTCAAACGGGTCTATCTGCGAAACAAGGCGCTCGTTTGTGCCGTTGACAACTGCAAAAGGCATTGTGTCCGCGCCAATCCCGAGGTTGATTTTGAAGTCTCGCAGGTAGTTTGGCGATGCGCTCTTTACCCGCACCGTGACAATCCCTTTCTGGCCGGGCTGGATTTGCAATGGAAAAACCGAGACGGACTCGATGTTTACCGTTGATGCTTTTGCCTGGACCGCAATTTTGTACTGTGCAGTGTTGGTCTGACCGATGTCCGGGTAAACGCAGGTAATGTCAAGGTTGTTGTCCCCTTCAACCGCACTGTCGTCTACGCGGATGTGGAACTTCATTATCGCTTCCTTTGCGTCTGCAAGGTCGGTGAACGTGCGGTAGTTTTCCTGCCCCGCGTCAATTGAGAATGGGAATTTCGGGTCGATGCCACAGCTTACCGTTGTCGGGTTTCTTCCTATGTTTTTTATTGAGGCAAAAAAGTCAAAATAGCTTCCCGGCTCAACTGGAAACGGGGTGTAGTACGATTCGTTGCGCAAAACGATGTTTCCTATCGTAAGCTCGTTTGATGCTGCATAAGCTGCAGGAGAAAAAAGCACCACTGCTGCGAGTATTGCAAAAATTATTTTTGTTGCGTTGGATTCCATCAAAACACACCTTCTTTTGTTAACTAAACATTTGCTGTAAATATTATTTTTTTCTCAAAACTGCCTCGTCGCTTACAACTTTGCCGTCGCTTATGCGGATTATCCTCTGGGCGCACTTTGCAACATTTTCGTCATGCGTGACAAGCACTATGGTTTTTCCCGCTTCGTTGAGCCTGCCAAAAAGCGCCAGGATTTCCTTTCCCGTTGTGGAGTCCAGGTTTCCGGTTGGCTCGTCTGCAAGTATCATTTGGGGGGACACCGCAAGCGCACGTGCAATTGCTACCCGCTGCTGCTGCCCGCCTGAAAGCTGGTTTGGATGGTTATTCACCCGGTCAGCCATGCCAACGGATGTGAGAATTTTGATTGCGGTTTCCTTTCGCTCGTCCGCTCCGGTTCCGTGAAAAATCAGTGGCAGCGCCACGTTTTCCCAAGCGGACAGGGAATTTATGAGGTTGAATTTTTGGAACACGAACCCGATGAGGCTTCCGCGTATGCGCGCAAGGCTGTTGTCTGCAAGCTTGGTGATCTCGTGGCCCG
>JBAZHM010000148.1:0-2703 GCA_041652355.1 Candidatus Micrarchaeia archaeon
CCGCTTGCAATAATTTTGTCTGATTTGGTTTATAAGACGGGCTAACTAGCCTGTGTTGGCCTGTCTGTTTCTCAACTTTGAGTATCCCCCAGTTCAACGCCGCAATTATTTTTGGCCGCATTGATATACGCCATATGCGACCTTTTTTTGAAATACTCTTTGCAGCTGCATTTGCCTTTTCTGCATTGCTCGTATTTAGTATTTTTTCCAGCCAACAGGCGTCCTGCACCGTACAGCCGTTATTCTCGCCAGGTTCAGAGCCGCAAATAATCGCGCTTTTTTCCTCAGCCCAAAAGTCCATTTCCGTGGAAATTTACCAATTCTCCTACACCCCCCTTTCTGACGTTTTGGAAACGCGCGCAAAAGCAGGCGTGCGAGTCCGCATCATCCTTGACCGTACAGTCACCACAAACTATGCAGTTGCAAAAGAGCTTTCCGCAAACGGAGTTTTAGTGCGCTTTGCGCCAACTTCGTTTGAGCGGCTGCATGCAAAATCCGCCGTGGTGGACTCGGAGCGAATCCTTGTTGGAAGCACCAACTGGTCCTTTCATGCAATGTTTCTCAACCGCGAGGCAGCGGTAGTAGTTTCAAGTTGCCCGACTGTTTTCGAGTTTGAACGCGTTTTCGAATCCGACTGGTCTGCTGCAGAGCCGTATATTGCCTGATGCTTTTTTGCTTTTTGCACCCTTTTTGGCTTTGCAATCGTTTTTTCAATGTTGCAAAAGAAAGCCTTTGCATACCATGCCGCAAAAAAACCATCCATCAAAGCCAGGGCAATCAAACGAGATTACTGTAGGCGTTGCCACCAAAAAGGAACTCTACTCGATTTTCATCCTTGCGCGCGAGTATTTCCCCTACGCCAATTTTTCCTATGAGGAAATCCTTCGCAGGGTTGACTCGAAAAAAGTAGTGTACTTGGTTGCGCGCATAAACGGCCGCATGGCAGGGTACTTGGATTACGAGCTTTACGAAGACCACGCAAAAATCCTAGGCCTGGCAGTTTTAGAGGAGTTCCGAAAGCGCGGGGTTGCAAAATCCCTTGTGCATGCGACTCTGATTGCAATCCAGCAACTCGGATTCAAGCGCGTATTCCTATTCGTTGCAAAGGACAACGAAATCGCGCAAAAGCTGTATTCTGAATTCGGCTTTGCCTGCTTTGGCACGCTCGAGCGCAAAATAAACGAAAAGGAAGTCCTGCTTTTCCAAAAACTCTTTTTGCCCTCTTCAAACAATTAGCGCGCCTTTTGCACTATTGCACATTCAAATCGGCTTTTTGCATCCGCACTTGTCCTGGTGCTCTTTTCCAAACTCGGGATTCTTGAGCGCTTCATTGCCATAAATCGCCGGACCGTCCACGCAAGCAAGCCACTTGCCCATCGCGCAGTGGCCGCAAATTCCGAAGCCGCACTTCATGTAGCGCTCTACCAGAAGCTGGCTTTGGACTCCATGCTTTTCGCACGCCTGCGCAACCGCTTGCATCATCCGCTCGGGGCCACAGGAAAAAACCATGTCGTACTTGGCGCCTTTTGCCGAAAGTCGCGCTTCCAGCTCGTCCACGCTCGTTCCTGTCAATCCTTCGCTTCCATCATTAGTGACAAAGCACGTCTCGCAAACCGCCTTTCCCATAAGCAGTGATTTCGTCCTCGCGCCAAGGATTGCCTCGACGCTCTTTCCATCCTCTTTTCCAACCCTGGCAAGAAATCTCAGAGGCCCAAAGCCATAGCCGCCGCCGACCATAAGCCACTTCTTTCCCTTCTGCTCAAACCCATGGCCAAGAGGGCCGCGGATGAATATTTCATCTCCTGCCTTAAGCTGGGAGATTTTTTCGCTTATCGGACCGGCGTTCGCAACGCAAATCTCAAGAGTGGGCTTGTTTTCTGCAATGCTAATCGGCTTTTCATCCACTCCGGGAACCCACACCATTACGAATTGCCCCGGCTGGGCGCCTGAAAGCTGCAAGTCAAGAACTAGGCGAACTACTTTTTCATTCTCCTTTTCAGCTTTCAGCACTTTCGTCTTTATTGGAAGCATCTTTATTGCACCGATTATTCGAGTTTGATATCCGAGACCTTTGCATAGCCTTCTGATTCCATGAATGCAATGAGTTCGTCCTTTATTTCCGCAAACGCATTCTTGCGATAGCATACTGCGCTCCCAATTGAAACCGCAGTAGCTCCTGCCATCAGCATCTCAGCAGCATCCGTGCCGCTTGTAATCCCGCCGCCTCCAATGATTGGAAGGTCAACAGCCTGCCGGATTTGCCAGATGCAGCGAAGCGCAACGGGCTTTATTGCAGGCCCGCTTACTCCGCCCTGCCGGTTTGCAAGGTAGGGCTTTTTCGCAAAAGCATCAATCCACATTCCCGAAAGCGTGTTTATTGCAGTGATTGCATCCGCGCCGCCTTTTTTTGCAGCAACCGCAATCTCTGCAATATCCGTAACATTAGGAGAGAGCTTTGCAGAAACCGGAAGCTTGACTGCCTTTTTTACCGCACGCACGATTTCCTCAGTTGCAGCAGGGTCTGCAGAAAACATCCTTCCTTCGCGGCTTACGTTCGGGCATGAGATATTCAGCTCAAGCATTGCGGGCTTGGCAACTTCAAGCGCCTTTGCAGCCTGCACGAACTCATCCGCGCTTTTTCCAAAAACCGACGCAATCACCGGCACTCCGGCTTCTTTCACTGCCTTTTTGAGCTGCTCTGCC
>JBAZHM010000149.1:0-2698 GCA_041652355.1 Candidatus Micrarchaeia archaeon
GCATTTCCGCATTCTGTCCAAAAACAGGGATGCTGACAAGCTTTGCGTAAGACGCGCACACTACTGGTGGCGCAATGGTAATATTTGCGCCCAGGTCATCAGCGACTTTTTGCGCAACCCTTGCAAGAGACTCGCCTTTGGCTCCTGCGCTTTCTTCGTATGCTTTGAAATTGAGGATGAGTGATTTTCTTTGCATAATCCCACCAACTCCGCAAAACCGTTTTTTTGGTTCTATGCTTAATGTTATAATTCGGGCAATACCGTTATAATTCCGTAAGGAAAGGGCGCAATAGAAGAAATAGAAAAAATTAGGGGGCGAAAGTTAAGGTATGTCTTCGATTGCTGTTGTGGGTCCGCCAGGAAGCGGCAAGAGCACATTCTGCTTCAACTACGCCAAGTACCTCCAAAAGCACGGCACTTCGACTTCGATTGCAAATGCCAACTATTTCTGCAAGCACATCACTTACAAGCCCGATTATGATGTCCGCGAAAACAAGGAAATCCGCAAGGCGTACAAAAAGCACGAGGACGAATGGCCCAAGTTCTATTCTTCAATGCTTGAGATAATGGCAAAGGACAAGCTGCTTTCCGGGCTGCGCGACAATTCGCTTTTGTTTTTGGATTTTTCAATCCCGCTAGAATACCTGCTGTTTTTCCGGCACCAGATGAAATCCTTCTACAGCCTTTCAGACAAAGTGGTGCTTCTTTCAGGTGAGAATTTTCGCACTCACTCAGGAGACAGCGCAATCCGCGCTGCATCCAAACTGATGGAAAACGTGTCAGGAAGGCAAGTCACGCCAGTTTTCAACAGGCCGGGAATTGAAAAGCCGCAGTCTGCACGGCAGGCTACTCTTATTGATGCTTTGCTTACAGGAGACCCGGACCGGCCCAATGACATTTGCGAAATTAATGCAGTTGAGCGGCTTGGGTTTGACCGCCTTGCCACTGAATTGCGGCTATAGTAAAACATGAATTATTGCTAAAAGCAACCGTGCAAAAAATTAGAAAAAAAGAAGCGCTCTTTTAGCGCGTGTGAATTCCTTTCTTCTTCAGTTTTTTCCTTATCGCGTGCGTGCCTGCAAACGAGACCTTTAGCGGCTCCCCTTTTTTGCCCAGGTACCTGACCGCATGCTTTCTCAGCCCAAGGTAAGTGCCGGTAAGCAGCAGCATAAGCGCAAATGCAAGTATTGTTTTTTGTATTGATTCTGCATTAGCTGCGACTACTCCAACTGTGCCTGCAATTCCAAGAACCGTAGTGCCAACAAGGTTCAAAAACGTCGGGAGCTTGTTTTTGAAGTCCTCTTCGCCTGCCTTTATTTGCTGCAGCAAGCCTGCAAGGTTCAACGCGCCCACGATTAGCAGGAGCGCTGAAAAAATGTAAATGGCGATATTGAGGATTGCAATCAAAACTTCCATTTCCACGTTTGCACCTTTTGTGTAGTATATTTCAGTCCGCCTGTCACTCATCATAAGTCAGAGCAATAGTCGTCATCATCAAAGGTATCTTGCCAAAGCTTTCTTTTTAATGCTACTTTCAAAGGAGAGCAAGGGCGGTTTTGATGCGGCTTTTTGGAGTGCACCCCAAATGCCTTTTGCATTTATATTGGCTGGAACCGTAACTGCTTTTGATGCTTCATGGCAGTGCCTGCAAATTTTCACATTCTCTGCATAGGCTCGGTTACGATGGACTTCATCGCCCGGCCAAAGACTTCGGACAGCATTGACATCAACTCGTTTGACAAAGTCCAGCACTTCCTTTGCCTGAGCTTTGCTTCCAAGACCCAGCTTGCCCAAATTGAGTACGAGCCCGGCGGGAGTGCTGCAAACTCTGCAAACATAATGACTTTGCTTGGCTCCAAAGTCGAGCTGCTTTCTGCAGTTGGAAAGGACAGCTTTGGCGACATGATTGTTGCAGACTTGGAAAGCCGCGGAATAGGCTCGCGGTACCTTGCGCGTTTTGCAGGGGAAAAAAGCGCAATCGGCATAAGCATACTTTCATCATCGGGCGAAAAGAGCCTGCTTGTGTATACTGGCGCAAACGCGCTTTTGGGCCCGTCAGACTTGCCAATTTCCGCCATCAGGGATTGCCAGGCCGTGTTCGTGACTTCGCTTTCTTCAGAGGTAAATTTCGGCCTGTTTTTACGTGCAATCAGGCTTGCGCGCAAGATGAAAAAGAAAATCATTTTCGCGCCAAGCATAACAATGCTTCGAAACTATGCTGGCAGGCTTTCGCGGCTGCACCCCCACTTTGACATGTGCGTGATGAACTACGAAGAGGCCATGTTTTACACCAAAAAGACCCGCATTGCAGATATGCTGCGCAGCCTTCCTGGAAAGGTGCGGGTAATTTCAAAAGACAAAGACGGCGCGTACGGCCTTGACAAGGGTGAGTTCTACCACTGTCCCGCACCGAATGTGTCCGTTGTTGATACTACTGGCGCAGGGGACTCGTTTACAGGCGGCCTTGTGCACGAATACCAAAAAAGCGGAAGCCTTGCGCGTGCACTTGAAGTGGGAACCGCAGTTGCGCAAATCAAGCTAGGGCACATGGGGCCGCGCATAGACTTGGATGCAAAAACCGTGCAGAAGCTTGTTGCAAAGAATAGCAAGAAGTTCGTTTCAAAAAAAGTCGATGCTGAGAAAATTTAATTCTCAGATACGCCTATAAGCAAGAAGCAATCTATACTTTTGGGGAAAA
>JBAZHM010000150.1:0-2686 GCA_041652355.1 Candidatus Micrarchaeia archaeon
CGTGTGCCTCGACATAAGTATTGTTTTCAATTGCTGCCGAAACAATGCCGCGGGCCAACAGCAGGTCAATCGGCGTCTTGGAAATCGCACGCCTTGCAAGTAAGTCAACTATGATTCCGCCGTTGTGTGCAATGTGCGGCCCGGAAAGCCCAGCGCCGCGCACGATTTTTTCCAGCGAATAAATCGGCTTTCCGGTGCAAAGCGTGACCTGCACCCCGCTTTTCCTTACTTTTGCAAGCGCTTCGATGACCTTGTTGTGCGGGTGCGGATAATTGAATCCCTCTTTCTCGCCCAAAAGCACGCCGTCAACGTCAAGGATTACCCAGTCGATTTTTTCCAAACGCACCATCCTCACGGGACTGAATAAGCAGAATACGAATCCGACTGCAACAGCCTGTTCCCGCCAAGACCCAGAGGGTCTTTTGAATCGGAATAATTCGACACTACTAGATCAATTTTGTAAAGCTGGACAATTTGGGCTGAAGTAAAATCAGGGGAGGAAAAGAGGAATTTCTGCGTGACATAGACTCGCGACTCAAAATCAGGAAGCTCCTCTGCAAAGGATCCGAGAAGGACTTTCTTTGAAGGCGAGTAATACGGGATTGCGTAGCTTTGCACAAACCCTGCAAGCACGCGGTCCTGCGGGTATGCAGAAACCGCCTTGGTGACTGCGGCATTTTGGCTGTCAAAAGGCAATTGCTTTGCTGTTACAAAAGCGTTCAAGCATAATGCAACAAGCGCTATTGCACAAAAGAACGCGACGCGGAACTTGCGGCTGCCTGCGATGCTATAAAGCTCATCAAAAAAAAGTGCGCTTATCGCGGCAAGAGGAAGCACAAGGAAGGGAAGCTGCCTGAACGAAAACGGTGCAAAAAAAGAGAGCGCTATTGGCGCTGCAAAAAGCCCGGCAAGAACAATTGGAATCTTACGCTTTGATGCAATCAAAGCCAAACCCGCAAATGCCGCTGCCAGTAAAGGCAGTGAAAAGAACTCGAATATTCCCGGAGTGATTACAAACGGATTGGCAAAGCCAAGGGCGGTGCGGGGAACAAAATAAATGAATATCAGGATGCCTGCAAATGACTCGAATAAAAGCTCTTTCATTCGCCACAAAAAAACTGAAAGCACCCCAAGGCAAATCATTGCTGCTGAAAACGAGCGGAAATGCGCAAGGGAAAGAATCGAAAGGATTGCAAACACCAGCAGCTTGTTTTTTTCCGAACGCAGAAAGAACCAAACTGCAGCAAAAAACAGGCTTAGGCCCAGCGTCTCGGCAATTGGAGTTATTGTCCGGTAAAAAATCCAAGGCGAAAGAAAAACACAAAGGGCAGCAAGGCTGCATATTGCATCGTCTGGTTTTTTGCCAAACTCGGAAAGCACCTTTCTTGCGAACAAGTATGCCAGGGAAAAGAACAGCGTAGCAAAAAAGAACGAGAAAGCCGCAACGCTTTGCTGGTAAGAAAGCCCGGTCAGCAAGTGGAATGCTGCAAGGTTGAAGTCAAAAATCGGAGGGTAACTCGTAGCATCCGCCCCGATTGCAGTGCTTTGCACGGGATAGCCGCTTGCGATTAGGAATTCTGCCGAGCGGGCGCGCTCGTAAGCATCCGAGGTTATGAAGGAAAATCCGAAATAAAAGTGAGAGAGCATCACTGCGGAGAATACAAAAAGCAATGATAGGCAGAAAATTGCAGGGACTGCGGCTTTGGGGGCTTTATCCATATTATCTCCTTGAAAGAAGCGCAACAAAACCCGCGCTGACTAAAGTCGGGAACCATAACCGGGCAACGTCAAAACAGAACAGGATTGCAACAAGAAGCGATGCTGGAAACGAGTTGTGCAAAAGAAACACGCCTACGAGTTCCAACAGGCCAAAGCCGTGCAGGAATGGGACTTTTGATGCAAAAAACACAACTACGAACGCACCCGCAACAACCACAAGCCCGGGGTTGGTGTTGAACGCAAGAAAACAGCAGAAAAACGACACGAGCTCGAATGCAAGAGATGCTGCAATATAAATTATCGAACTTATTGAAGGCGATGCGAGCAGGTTTTTGAACTGCTGGGAGCCCTTTGTCAGGAAATCCGGAAGAAACTTTTTGGGAAAATATTTTGAAAGCCAGCTGAACTTGCCAATGAAAAGGTAAAGCAGCACAACCGAAACAACGCTTACCGCGATGCCCAAGAGGGCGGAATATAAAATCTCATTCGAAAGCGAGCTGCTGTACAATGCAAGAAAAACTGCTGCCGCAACTGCGGAGAAAACTATTTTGTGCAACTTGGTTGCGATGCTTGAAAGCACAAGGTGTGAAAACCCCTCTGCGTCGCGCCGCGAAAAATAACCCCTAAGCGCGTCCGAACCCACTCCAAGGGGAGTTAATGCGCCGGCAGCTGCTGCGAACGTAAGGAGAGCGGCTTCCTTTCGCTGGATTTTTGCAGACTTTGCCCAAGCAAGCGACCAAAAAAATACGCTTGCAAGATAAGCCAAAAGCGCCAGGCCAAACATTGAGTAGTCTGCCTGCGCAAGATAATTTTCCCCTCCTAAAAACTTGATTACGGCATAGGCTATTGCGCCAAGCACGAACAGGTAGGCAAGAGCGGTAAGCGCCTTGGAACGGAGGACACTTGAATTCGAACCTGCTGAAGAGGGCATTGAAAAAACACTACAAGCAAACTAAAGCAATCGAGG
>JBAZHM010000151.1:0-2562 GCA_041652355.1 Candidatus Micrarchaeia archaeon
GCCGGTTACGCTGCCGTCTTCAATAAGCGCCTTCAAAAGCCTCTTGCTTATCGGCATGCCCTTGATAGAAAGCCGTGAAAATTCCACGAGCTTGGGCTTTCGCAATTCAAGGCAATCCAGTATTGCATAGTACAATTCGTCGCGAAGCTCGTATTCTTTTGAGCGCATCGCATGTGTAACTCCCGTAATCGAATCTTCAATAGGCCCTTCAAAGTCGTACGTAGGCCATACGTGGTATTTTGACTTCTGCCTGTAGTGTGGCGCGTCAAGTATGCGGAAAAGCACGGGGTCGCGCATTACTGTGTTGAGGCTTGCCATGTCGCCTGCAAAACGCAGCACCGCCTGGTTGTGGCGATACCTTCCGTTGAGCATGCCTTCCCATTCGTCTTTGTTCTCTTCAACTGCCTTTTTCCTGCAGTCGCATTCCTTTTGCGACCCGCGAAGCTCCTTCATTGTTGCCTGCGGGCAAAAGCACACGTAGGCTTTGCCCTTCTGTATCATCTGCAAAGCATACGCGTAGAATTTCTCCATGTCGTCTGAGACGTAGCTTTCCCCGTCGGGTGTAATGCCCAGCCATGAAAGGCTGGCGCGTATCGCCTCTACATATTCTTGCTTTTCCTTTTCTGGGTTGGAATCATCCCAGCGCAGCAGGAATTTGCCGCCATAGTTTTTTGCAGCGTCATAGCCCAAAAGCACGGCCTTTGCGTGGCCTATGTGCATGTAGCCATTGGGTTCTGGCGGAAAGCGCGTTACCACTGCGCCTTGCGTGGCGTCCGGAAGTTCGACTTGCTTTGGCTCCTCCTTCTTTTTTGCTTCAAACTGGAACGAAGAAAGTGCCTTTTGCAGGCCTGCTTTGTCCATTGCGTTTGCCTCTGCTGCTGCCGCAATAGCTATCTCCATCGTGGCTTTCATGTCTTTTTTTGCATCCGCGCACCCTGCAAGGACTTTTCCAAGGATTGCCTTTGCATCCGCCTTCCCGTAGTCAAACGCGTTCTTTAGCGCAAACTTTTTGGAAAGCTCCTTGACTTGTGCTGAAGTGTTCTCATCCATTTTCGTTTCACTTTTATCCAAAAATACGTGTGCTGGTGCCCTAGTATACTCAACATTCCTGCAAAGAAACTTTATTGTTGCCTTTGCGCTAAAAAACCAAAAGCCTTGCCTTTGCAAGCTGCTCGAGGTTTTGGCTGTTGGTAAGAAACATTGCAGTCTTCAAGCTGCGTTCCCATCGGCAAATTTCCGCAACAACCCCGTCTTTTCCCGCGTCGTTTTGCGCCTTTACAAACGGGTATGCAGCGCCGGCAAGGCAAGCGCCAAGCCGGATTACCTTTGCGCAGTCCAAGCCGCTGCGGATTCCGCCTGAAGCAATTATGGGTATTTTGACTGCTGCAGCGCACTCAACAACTGAAATGGTTGTCGGAAGGCCCCAATCGCGGAATTCTTCGATGCGGTCCGCTTCAAGGTGCCGTTCAAGCTCAACCGCGCTCCACGAAGTTCCTCCTGCTCCGGATACGTCTATTGCCTTTGCGCCCATCTTTTCAATTGCCGCTGCGGTCTTGCCATCTATTCCCGCGCCAGTCTCTTTGACGATGATTGGGATGGATAGCTTATCGCATGCGGCTTCAATTGCCTTTGGCACGCCAGTCCAGTCGCGGTCGCCTTCGGGCTGTATTGCCTCCTGCAGTGCGTTCAGGTGCACGCAAAGCGCATCCGCGTCTATGCGCGACATTGCGGCTTCGACTTTTGAAAATTCATTGTGCTTGAAATATTGTGCAAGCTGGTATGCACCGATATTTCCGCAGACGAACACGTCCGGTGCAACATCGCGCACTTTGTATGTGTGGATAAGTGACTGGTCTTCTATCATTGCGCGCTGCGAGCCCAAGCCGAACGCAACGCCTTTTTCCTGGCACGCAGTTGCAAGGTCCTGGTTAATTTTCTGCGCTTTCTGGTACCCGCCAGTTGCAGCAGTGATTATGAATGGCAGCTCAAGCCGCTTTCCCAAAAACAGCGTCCGGCACTGGATGTGGTCCAGGTTGATGTGCGGAATTGCGTTATGTGCAAACTTGACCTTATCCAGCCCGGTGCCCTGGGTGTACTGCACGTCTTTTTTTAGCACGATTTCAACATGTTCGCCTTTCCTTCGTTTAGTCTGCATTCCAGGTGTCATTTTTTTCCCTCTTCAATCAAACTGACCGCTCGACAACATAATCTGCAAGCATGTGCAGCACGTCTTTGTGTTCTGACTCTGGGAACTGCCTGTCGAACGCGTCCCAAGCATCAAGCACTATCTTTCGGCCGGTTTTGCTGGCATGCTCGAAAGCGCCGCTTTTGCGTATTATTTCTATTGCAGCAACTATCTTTTTCTTGTCCTTGGTGTGGCTGTCAAGTGTCTCCGTAAGTGTTTTTGCGTCTTTTGCGGAAGCGTGCTTAAGCGCATAAATGACAAGCAGCGTGCGTTTTCCCTCTGTAATGTCCCCGCCCGGGTCCTTTCCATATTTTCCTTCAGCGCCTAAAAGGTTGAGTACGTCGTCTTGTATCTGGAATGAAACGCCTATGCTTTCT